>JAFAXJ010000074.1 GCA_019241095.1 Verrucomicrobiota bacterium
GCGTCGCTCTCGCCGACTCTGTTTAAGTTAGATCTTGCCTTTTTCTGGCAGAATCTCTTCGTGTCAATTCCACTGGTGCTAGCTCTACTCTTCGTAGATCTTTTCGATAACATGGGAACTTTGATTGGCGTTGCTAACCGGGCTGGACTGCTGGATCAACAAGGTAATTTACCAAAGATCGGCCGTGCTTTCATGGCAGATGCAAGCGCAGCGATGTTCGGGTCCTGTTTAGGCACTTCGACTGTCACTAGCTATATTGAAAGTGCAGCAGGTGTGGAAAGCGGTGGCCGAACAGGATTGACCGTGATTATCACCGCCATCTGCTTCCTGTTCGCTTTATTTTTCGCGCCGCTTATACTCGTTGTGCCTGCCGTGGCGACTGCTCCCGCTCTGGTGATTGTCGGAGCGTTCATGATGCAAGGACTAGCTGAACTTGATCTTCGCGATTTTTCGAAAGCTGCTCCGGCTTTCATGACCGTCTTAGCCATGCCGCTGGCGTTCAGTATTAGTGAGGGAATTGCCTTCGGATTTTTGACCTATGTTGGGATAAAGATAGGCACCGGTCGGAGCCGGGAGAGTAATTGGGTGACCTATTTACTGGCTATACTATTCCTGGCGCATTTCGTACTCGGGCACTAAAGCTCGATTCCATATATGGATAAACGGTAGGAAGGCTTGCTTCGTGCCGGCTATTACAGTCTAGCAGTTAAGATTACGTTTAGCCTAACCGTAAAACTGAATCAGTTAACTCCCTTTCCCACTATGCTGCTCCGTATAAGTCCGGGTATGGTATAAGTATTCCCTTCGTTATCCTTGTACTCACGTTCCTTTAGGTCAGAACCTTCGCCGGAGCGCTCTCCAAACTGTGATTTTTCGGATCTGCCACCACCAGAGTCTTTGGATTCCTCTCTCTTGCGCCCAGACCTTTCGACCTCCCTTCCGAGCTGCCCTCGTGCTTAGTTCGCGCTTGTTTTCTCATTCTCTCGTGGGAGCGGCTACCGCCTTCCGATTCGCCCTTCGTATGTGGAAAGGGTTCCTCTGCACTTTCAGGGGTGCTTACCCGTACCTTCTTGTCCTGATTGATTTGGCATGACTGAAGACTCCTTCAGTTTATCCATCTTCGCCTCGAGCGTAAACGCAGGACGTATGAGCTCAAATCAGTTCATTCCCCGATGCCGCACTGCCAGATTCTGCTGACTAACCAGCATTGCAATTTACGACATTGGGCGGGTATGAAGTTTGCCTTGTAAACTGTTATGAGCTAGCTAGAGGATCAAAGCTTTATGAAAGTAGTGGAGATCGCATTTGTTGGTTATCCCGTCACTGATCTAAAACGGGCTCGCGCGTTCTATGAACATATTTTAGGACTCACCACCTCGAGGGTTTTTGGTACAGAAGTTGAAGGCTGGATAGAGTATGATTTGGGAGCAAATACCCTCGCAATTGGAAACGTAAGCCCGGACTGGAAGCCCTCTCCCGGAGGGGGTTCAGTTGGGTTGGAAGTTGAGGATATCTCGATAGCGATTAGAAAACTGAAAGAAGACGGGCACGCACCCACTTTCGGTCCTATCGAAACACCGGTTTGCCATATGGCTGGCGTGAGTGATCCGGATGGAAATTCTATCATTATACACCAAAAAAAATCGGAACAAGCATAGCCGGCTTCAATAACGGTCCTGAGATTTCGATGCTTTTACTCCACAGCGATTATCGGGGCAGGCTTGCCTAGGAGCGCGAATCGAAACCTAGCCTCAACCGAAGCTGGGCAACTTCCCACCGGTAGCACGTCAGCTTGCGCTAGTTGACCGATGAAAATCTGATGCTTTCGTTCCTTATGTCCTCTGCTGCTGTGAACCATATAGCTTTTTTCTGTCGTGACGTCGCTGCGCAGGAAGAATTTTTCTGTAAACATTTCGGATTCCAACGATCACGAACCTTCAACGCTGGGCAGCCAAACGAATTCATCATGCTCAGGCTGGGTTCAGTTCGGCTGGAACTTTTCCCTACTGATCCAGTTAAAGCAGCGGAGAACAAGGGAGGCGAGCAACCGATCGGTTTCAGGCACTTGGCATTCGACGTAGAAAAACTCGAGCCTGCGATCCAATCATTGCGGGAGGAAGGAATTGAGCCTGATCCAATCATTGATAATAGGAAAGTCATACCAGGCTCACGAATCGTTTTTTTCCGCGATCACGAAGGCAATATCATTGAGCTCATGGAGGGTTATCGCGACGAAAAGTAGATAGGATCTCGGCGTTGGCTGGCTTTGCGCAAGGATCCGTTGCCTAAGTATTGATCTCAGAAATTGGCACGACAGAGCACCTTTGGCGATCGTCCTCTGCTGGTGATCGTCCCGGTGCTCGACGCTCAAATGAAAAAACGACCTAACCGGCTACGGACCAGGTTTTTCCCAGACGCTGACTAAGACCAGTCTTGCTGTTCACCAGATTACCGTGAGCTAAAAACTCGAGCACAAGGACAAGGAGCAGAGATGGCTTTTCCGGACGTTTTTGGTCGGTCATAGGACCTGTTTTGATGTGGACGACGAACATCTGGAGACGGTACCTGTTATGAGGCTATCCCGTTTAAAATTCGAGCCAGTCCAGAAACTTACTGTGTGGAGCTTACTAGCGTGGATACGCGCATCGTTGTAATAGGCGTGCAGGGACTTTAGAGAATGACATCGGTTTTGGTGTTTTTATGGCTAGAGAACTTTGCCCCTACGTAGATCATCATGAATTAGTAATCCATAAAAGTGACCGCTCAGGGTTTAAGGACGCCGAAATCGTTGTGTACGATTTGCCCCCTTTTGGGCGATTCGACTTTGACCGCGAAGCTCGGGACAGCGCACACCCATTCAATTCCTACAGCTTTGGGTATCGTCCTCGAGCTGAAAAGGGAATTACGCGCCTGACTTTTCCATCGCTGGGAATGGAAGATTGCGTCGTTAGCCGCGATAATGTGCTTTTAATTCCGCCTCAGCTCAGACTGAAAGGGGAGTGGGCGAATGCCGCAGGAAAAACTGCAAGATTCATTTTTTCTCCCGCACTGATCCAAGCCGTTGCGAACAAAATCGGTCTTCAGCCTGGGATCCTTTCCTCGCTGGTTACATTCTATATTGATCAGCGTTTGGAGTGTCTTTGCAGACTGTTAATGGAAGAGACGGAAAATGATTGCCGTCAGGGACCGCTGTATTTCGAAAGTTTAGCTCAGGCCATCGCCGCCAGCATGCTCATTCAGGTCCGAAATCGCGAGAACGTGAAACACCAGTATGTGCCTGAAGGCATTCGCAAGGCAATCCAGCAGCTTGAGAACGACTATGAAGAGGCTCTTTCGGTTTCTGAACTAGCTGAGCGAGCTCACTTAAGTCGTTATCATTTCGCTCGGACATTCCGCAAAGTTACAGGCTACACTCCCCATGACTATCTTCTTCGCGTTCGCCTGAGTCGCGCGCGAACGTTGATGACGCACAATGAGCAAGGGAAATCTATCGCTGAGATCGCCATCTCTTGCGGGTTCTTTGACCAAGCACATTTCACAGGGCACTTTCATCGTGCGTTCGGCATTACCCCCACAACTTTCATCCGACAGCAAGAACATCCAAGAGGGTGACTTTCATCCTATACGACCTGTTTCGCTTCAGGTATCTAAGCAGGCTAGAGCGCGCATAAGGAAAAGTGCGTGCATGGCTTTTTACGTTCCTGACCACAGCTCACCCAAAACTTAACCCCCTGATTAGTTATCCCCCTTATGAAGTTAGTTGATCTTGTCAAGGTCACATTTACTGGTTTGTCTTTGTGCACGAGAACCGCCACGGGACAGCAGTCACTTAGTACCGGATCGAGGGTACAAACAATCCTCGAACAATTATCGTTAAACGAAAAGTTGAGTTACATCGGAGG
>JAFAXJ010000110.1 GCA_019241095.1 Verrucomicrobiota bacterium
AATCTCAGGCTCGATCGGATCAGCGGAAGTTAATGGAGTATTCAACACTCGAACGGCACAACTCATCGTACACTATCAACCCACTGGCAGGAAAAGAGTTGCTTGGGAAGTGAAATCTCCTCCTTGGATGAGTTGCCGCGAACTGTACGGATAGAACCCCTATCTCGGAGCCAATCAGCTTCGCGGATGGCCGGCGCTCTGACCGTATATGCTTAGATGATAAGAGAAGGTACGACACTCCAGGGCGACCTGCTGGTGTGCGCTTAGAGCCGAACATAAAACTTAATCAGGCATATCGGGACTTCGCGATTTCGATCACCGGGATAGCTTGATGGAACTTGCGACATGTGTCAGCTTCGGATTGTGAAAAATTTCACAAGCTCCCGGCTGATACCCTCGGCGCTTCGCCCAATTTATCAAAAGGTACAAGCAAACGAACGAATCTCTGAGCAGGAAGCTTGTCAACTCTATCGATCAACCGACATTAACAGCCTTGGCCGAATCGCTAACGTGGTTCGAGAAAGAATAAACGGTAACCGCGCCACGTATATTCTTAATCGCTACGTCAACTACTCCAATATTTGTGTATTATCTTGCCAGTTTTGTGCGTTTGGCGCTCGCAAGAGGGATGCGCACGCTTTTGAATTGGCCATTGGAGAAATCGTCGCCGCGACCAGCAGTGCTTTGGCCCAAGGCATCACCGAAGTTCACATGGTCGGGGGCCTGCATCCTACCCTCCCTGCAGCTTGGTATCTTGAGCTGCTGGCACGTCTGCGAACTTTGGACCCTCACTTGCACATCAAAGCCTTTACTGCGATCGAGATCAGACATTTGGCCGAACGCATCTTCAAACGATCGATCGAAGACACTTTGCGACTGCTCTCCGAAGCAGGTCTAAATTCGCTGACCGGGGGAGGGGCGGAAATTTTTGATCCAATTGTTCGAGATCGAATCTGTCGCGGAAAAGAGACCGCAGAAGAATGGAAAGATGTACATCGCATTTGGCACCGAATGGGCGGCCGAAGCACTTGTACGATGCTTTTCGGACATATCGAAACGATCGAGCAAAGAGTGGACCATTTGCGCCAGCTTCGTGAGCTTCAGGACGAAACACACGGGTTTACTGGCTTTGTTCCTTTTGCTTTCGTTCCGGAAACGACACTGTTGTCCCATATTCGGCCAGCCTCCGGCTTGGACCAGCTCCGAAACCTTGCGGTTAGCAGAATTTACCTCGATAATTTCGAACACATTACTGGCTACTGGATTGCCATGACCCTGCCACTGGCTCAAATTTCCCTGGATTACGGTGTGGATGATTTGCATGGCACGCTGATGGAAGAAAAAATTTTTCACATGGCGGGCTCAAAAACTCCTCAACAACAGACAGTTGCGACTCTGGAACGCACTATCACCGAAGCCGGTCGCCATCCCGTTCAGAGGGACAGTTACTATCGGGCGGTGGTTTGCCGCAAAGAAGTTCCGTCACGCGCATTGACTCCTGTGTAGGAAAGGCTAATCCGAAATCGATTCAGCGAACCGGCAAATGTTGCCTGTCTCGTCAATTTTCAATGCTTGAGTATGCCGGTATTTTGGGAGTACGCTCTAGTAGCTCCAGCAAGGAAGCTTTTTGATATATCCATAAGGCGTTTGTAATAAAGGGTTTACAAAAAGTGAAAATTTTTATGGGTCGGCTGGCATCTAAAGTGCTTGAGCATGAAACACATTCGATTAGAAAATGACTCTTCGCCCGATGTTTACTGAGCAAACTCAATCACCAGCTGCCACAACTGTGGAATCCGAAACAAACTCTGAGAAGGTGTTTCGCTCACTAGTAGAAACTCATATTCCTCTTGTCCGTTCTATCGTGGAGCGGATGCGACGGAAGTTGCCCAGCAAAATCGAGACCGAGGAGCTCTACAGTGTTGGTATCACCGGTCTTGTTGCGGCTGCTCGAAATTTTCGGCCAGCACACGAGAGCAGTTTCGCCAGCTATGCTTCCACCCGAATCCGAGGGGCCATCCTGGACGAGCTACGTCGGATGGATTGGATGAGTAGAGCGACACGCTCGAAGGCCAAGCGACTGGGAAGCGCTATTTCGAAGCTTGAACAGGAACAGGGAGGAGATGTCGATCAACATTCCCTTTGTGAAGAAATGAAGATGTCAGAAGGAGAGTTGGCAGAATTGATGGATGAGGTCAGGCCTGTCCGCTTTATCTCTCTCGACAGCAATGAAGATCAGAATGAGCTTGATGAACAATCACTGCACGACATCATCCCCGATGATTCCTGGGTCCCCGCGATTGATGCGATCGAAAGAAAAGAAATACTGAATCTGCTCGCGCAGCGCATCGCCCAGTTGCCAGCTGTTCAGAAGAAAGTCTTGGCGATGTATTACTACGAAGAGATGCGCCTTTCAGAGATTGCCGAATGTTTCGGTCTTACAGAATCCCGCATCTGTCAGATTCATACACAGGCCGTGGGCATTTTACGCAACCATCTTTCCAATCTTTTGGCCTGATTAACCGGACCCATTTATAGTGGAAACAAAAATACCATGGGACCATTTGGTCGACGCGCTGCGCGAAGAGCTGCAGGAAAAAGGTGGACTGATTCGATTACTTAATCAGCAGACAGAGACGATCTATCGCCGCGACGCTCAGGGGAACAGTAGATTGGAGGAGCAGATCAGAAGCCAATCCAATCTGATTGCGCGCTGTAAACAGCGGCGCGAGTTGGTGTTGAAGCAAACTGCTTCAGACTTGAAACTGTCTGAGCATACAGATTCAAAAAAGGTAATCTCAAGTTTTCCCGAATATGTTCATCCGCTGTTGGAAGCTCTCTTTGCTGAAGTGGAACGTCTCAGCGGCCGGATGGATGAGCGGCTCAGACAAAATCTGGAGCTGAAAGAGAGACTGCTCTCTGAGGCGTCCTCCACCTTGTGACAATACAGTACCGACTGTGGGGAGGTCGGTTAAGAAATAGCCCCATTAGAAAAGGCAGGCAGGATGTTGATTTTATCCAGAAAGGTTAACGAGGGAATCATTATTGGTGATCAAATTCAGATTAAAGTGACTCGCATTGACGGAGATTCCGTGAAGATCGGGATCGAAGCTCCCAAAAACATTCCTATTTTTCGCACCGAGATATATCCCAATGGGCAGTTTCGCCGTTTCAAAACCGAGATTAAAGCCAATTGCACCATCGCGGCGACCGGATCCGAGGAAGCTGACAGCGCTCGTAAGAGCGCACCCATCTCAGAGGACCTTTCTTAAATCCGTTCCGCAGGTACATTCCGGCAAGTTGTACTTGCGGAACGGATTTGTCGGGTTTGATTTCTGGGCTGGCCGTCTGAGGCCGATGTGGCGGAATGGCAGACGCTACGGACTTAAAATCCGTTGGGCGGCAACGCCCGTGCGGGTTCGAGTCCCGCCATCGGCACGCAGCTTTTGCGCCTTTTCAGATTAATTGCCCTGTCCTGCAAGCCTTCTGCGCAAGGCTTAGCTTTCCCATAAGGGCCGGGTTCATTGCGCGAGATTCTCGATCCTAAGAAGGACCTCTCTCCTTTGGCTCCGAAATGTTCAAGTTCCCGAATGACGCCTGACGTATCTCACGTCTCAAAATAGGAACACAACCTAAACCTGTGCGCTTCCTTTGAGTAGTTTTCTTTCTGAATAATATGGCGCCTCAGTGAAGGGAGGGGATCAAGGTGTCCCAGCAAATCGGCGCTTGCTTGAAAAAAGGCGAAATATCGATCAGAAAACGCATATGCACGACGCCATGCATCGGGTTAAAACATAAACCTATGCGTAAGAGTCAGTTCACCGGGCGTATCGCCTTGATCACGGGAGCCTCGGCCGGAATCGGTCGCGAGTTTGCGATGCAACTTGCCCCTGCATTAAACACGATTGTGTTGGTTGCCCGCCGAGGTGATCGCCTGGAGGCACTTGAGTCGGAGCTTACGAGCATCAATCCTAAACTGAAACTATTCAGTTGCGAGGTCGATCTTCGCAACAGAGACCAACTTGAAGCGTTTTGTGATTGGCTGGATGAGAGCGGTCTCTCTATCGATTTCCTGATTAACAACGCTGGTCTGGGTGATCATGGACCGTTCAGGGAAAGTGAGTGGCAACGCGTTAGCTCGATGCTGAAGGTCAATGTTTATGCATTGACCTATCTCACATTCAGAGTTTTACCGTTCTTACGCAGGTCGAAACGGGGTGCGATTTTAAACGTGAGCTCGATCGCAAGCTTCTTACCGGTGCCTAATAGTGCCGTCTACGCTTCCACAAAAGCGTATGTCACCAGCTTCAGCGAGGCGTTGCGAGCGGAGCTGCGGTCTTCGAATGTGTCCGTGACGGTCTTGTGTCCCGGACCTATTTCAACGGAATTTCTCTCACTGGCGACGCGGGCTGGCGAGATTCAAAATCACATGGCGCCAGAATGGTTTGTTGTCCCAGTTCAACAAGTAGTCCGAGAAGCTCTGGAGGCCGTGAGAAAAGACCGCGCAAGAGTTGTTCCGGGCGCTTTCGTGAACTTCACGATGACGATCGTTGCTTTTATCCCAATGTTTATCAAGCGACTCGTGTTAAACGAACGAGCGAGGCGCGATGTGACGAACCGTCAGTCGCCGAGCACCGTGTAAGTGCTTGATTGATAGCCAATCGCAAACTGCAGCTTCCTGTAAGCAGCAATGTATGGTCGTGTTTCCGGGGCGACTCGCAAGTCGGCTCGGAGATTGCCCTTATCGCTATTTTCTCCTGAACTGGTTCTCAGTTCCCTTAAGTAAACGAATAATGTTGCTCCGATGGCGCCAGATCGCCAAACCCGCAATGCAGATAGAAAAACCTATTTGCCATGGAAAGCCGCGATCACTTCCGGACGCAAAAAACAGAACGCCTATTGGTAGAGCGGCTGCCGCGATCATAGATGCCAAAGACGTGTATCGGCTTACAAAAAACACTGAAATCCAGACTAACAGGGCCGAAACAAACACCAGAGGCGGAAACAGAGCTAAGATGGCTCCAGCTGACGTGGCAATACCCTTACCACCTTTAAAACCAAGCCAAAAAGAGTAGTTGTGTCCAAGGACAGATGCGATTGCCGCAATGATGCTTCCATAAACGACGTCAATGCCGAAGCAAGCAGCGATCAATGAGCTAAACTTCACAGCCAGGAAACCTTTCAAAAAGTCGCATAGGAAAACAAGATAACCCCATTTCTTGCCCATCACCCGGAGCACATTAGCCGTTCCGATATTTCCGCTGCCATGTCGGCGAATGTCAATTCCTTTGGATCGAGCGAAAATATATCCCCATGGGGTCGAACCGATCGAATAACTCAGAACCGTGATAAGCAACCAAGCCATGCATCAATGAAAGAAACGGTGAAAGCTACCACATGGGCGTCGTTCTCCAACCTACTTATGAGGCTAGTCGAGGGACAGACTGAGCGAGGACCGGCTCCTTGCTGACCACGGTATTCGCTTCTCTGACCGCCGCTCCGTTATTCGATCCACCGCCGCTAAACAAAGCGTGACGCCGGACTATGCTGAGATTCCACCGCTCAAGTGATGGAGTACAGTTTTTGCCTCCTGTCGGCACGCTCTCTAGTCAGACTTTTTTTGGCAACCGGCTTCCCTGTCCTTTCGACTCTCGTCCTGGCTCTCGACTGGTGGATGCGGTTGCCCGCTGTAGATCCCGGCAAGCACGCTCTGAAAGACTCCTGATGCTCATCAGGAGTCTAGCGTGCGGAGTCTTGCTCACCTGACCGGTCCGCGGGCATTTCTGGTGGCGCTAACCTGGGCGGACGTCCTCCATGCCGTAGCGCACCAGCGACTGGGATGTGGGTAAGTATGCGGTTCTCAGCCACCCTGCGGAGCAAAAGGCCCCCTCGGCTCATATCGCCTCGCCCAACGAACTCGCGCGGAAACAGAAGGTTGTTTTCGAATATCGGTAAAAGGTGATCTACATATTTCCTAGTAGCGATGCTTCCGAGCAAAACTACTGAGCAGCCATTTGAACAAGTAGCGGCCAGGGCTAATCCATCTTGGATCAGTGGCCGGGTATACCGTTCATCGCAAGTATCAATCGGCACCTCAGCATAGGCGCGAAGCTCTTCTGGAGTTGTCATCGTGCTAGCCGGAACAAGACCACGATTGCTTGTTATAATCAGCACTCCAGGCTGACCACTGGGTGTTCGCGCAAAGGCCCGAGCATAAGCTAGTTTGCCTCGGAAATAGAGGCCGCTCATGAAAGAAAATGCCTCTCCTAATGAGATTTTACCATCCGTTCGTAATCTCACTGCAAGGGCAAATCCGGCATTCGGGTTTAAGAGCATCTGCGCTCTTTTTCCTCCGGGATTTGCAGGTGACAACAAGAAAAGACGGTGCTCTTCAAGGCTTTGCTCCACGTTCGTTGGAGTAGCAGATCCAAGATGTGAACGCAACGGTTCCATTATCTGTAATGTCGAGGATGTGGTTTTGCTCTTTGATCCAATCGCTGCTATCCATCTCTGGCTCACCAATATGGCTACCGAGACCGATCAGAAACTGAACCAAACCCTTGGAGGGTATAAAGCAGGCGGAACAGTCATGTCAATGTTGGCGGTTGCTGGCGTTGCTCATTTGTTGAACGACACAATTCAGTCCCTCATCCCAGCGATCTATCCCGTCGTAAAAAACTCTTTTGAGCTCAGCTTTGCGCAAATTGGACTAATTACTTTCACCTTCCAATGCACGGCGTCTCTGCTGCAGCCGTTTGTCGGATTCTATACGGATCGCAAGCCGCAGCCGTTCTCGCTAACTATTGGAATGTTGGTTTCCCTTCTCGGCCTGATTCTGCTCGCTATCGCTAACGATTACGTGATGATTCTGTTAGCGGCTGCATCGGTTGGGTTAGGTTCTTCGATTTTTCATCCGGAAGCTTCTCGCCTTGCTCGGCTTGCCTCCGGTGGCCGCTATGGGTTTGCTCAATCACTTTTCCAGGTCGGGGGGAATGTGGGTCAATCGATGGGGCCTTTGTTGGCTGCACTGATCATTGGGGCGCGAGGTAGAAGCAACATTCTGTGGTTTACGCTAGTCCCATTAGTTGGAATCATTCTGCTATACAACGCGGGCAAATGGTACAGGCGCAATCTTCCCGAAGC
>JAFAXJ010000120.1 GCA_019241095.1 Verrucomicrobiota bacterium
GGCCAGGGGATCTTCCAGGAACTTTTCTACAGCGCGACGCATTGGTCTGGCGCCGTAAGTTGGGTCATAGCCCTTATCAATCAGGAACTCCACTGCACTTGAATCAAGGACAACTTTAATTTCTTTGGCTTTGACGCGTTCTACGACCTTTGCGACTTCCAGATCCACGATCTTAATCAAGTCGCTTCTCCCCAAAGTGTGGAAAACGATAATATCATCTAAGCGATTGAGAAACTCGGGTTTGAACACTCGCCTCGACTCTTCCAAAATCTTGTCGCGCATGCGTTCATAGGACTCATGGCCGGCGATAGCGCCAAATCCCATCGCCGTTTGGCGCTTAATCAACTCAGCGCCAACGTTGGAGGTCATGATAATGATCGTATTACGAAAATCGATCTTGCGGCCTAGGCTATCCGTGATTTTACCTTCTTCCAAGATTTGCAAAAGAAGATGCATTACGTCCGGATGCGCTTTCTCAATTTCATCAAAAAGAACGACCGCATAAGGCCTGCGCCGAACAGCTTCCGATAGCTGTCCGCCTTCCTCGTATCCTACGTAACCAGGCGGGGAACCAATGAGACGAGAAGCGGTAAACTTCTCCATGTACTCCGACATGTCGATCTGGATTAGCGCGTCCGCATCTCCGAACATGAACTCGGCCAGTGATCGAGCCAGGAAAGTTTTCCCGACCCCGGTCGGTCCGAGAAAAATGAACGAGCCAATCGGACGGCGAGGGTCCTTCAGATCAGCTCGTGAACGACGCAATGCCTTGCTGATTGCTACCACTGCCTCGTCCTGACCAATA
This sequence comes from Verrucomicrobiota bacterium, assembly GCA_019241095.1. Lineage (GTDB taxonomy): Bacteria > Verrucomicrobiota > Verrucomicrobiia > Chthoniobacterales > JAFAMB01 > JAFAXJ01. The sequence goes on from JAFAXJ010000120.1 coordinate 806, forward strand.
ACCTGCAGCTTCAGCTCATCTTCCATTTTCAGCAGCTTCTGCGCTTCTTTTTCCTCCATCCGATTCAGAGGTACTCCGGTCCAGCGAGATACGATATGCATGATATCGTCGCCGGTAACTACTACCTCACGCTCTTCACGCTGTTCGCGCCACTCGGTTAAGATGCGTTCCAGCTTGTCCTTTGTCTGTTTTTCGGAGTCGCGCAGCGCAGCAGCCTTCTCGAAGTCTTGCGCCTTTATAGCCGCTTCTTTTTCCAACCTGATCGTCTCGATATCTTTTTCGATCTCTTTGACATCAAGCGGTCGAGTCATGGAATTGATTCGAGCGCGCGCCCCCGCTTCGTCCATCACGTCGATTGCCTTGTCGGGCAAAAAGCGTCCAGTTAAATATCGATCAGAGAGCCGCACCGCTGCTTCCAGGGCTTCGTCGGTTAATTTTGCCTTATGATGAGCTTCGTACTTGGGACGCAAACCTTTGAGGATCTGAAACGCTTCTTCAACCGAAGGCGCCTCGACTTTCACGGTCTGAAACCGACGTTCAAGAGCAGCATCCTTCTCGATATATTTGCGGTACTCATTCAGCGTCGTCGCGCCAACGCACTGAAGTTCTCCTCGGCTGAGTGCCGGCTTGATAATGTTTGAAGCATCCATCGCGCCTTCAGCAGACCCAGCTCCGACAATCGTGTGGAGTTCGTCAATAAAGAGAATGACGTTCTTCGAACGCCGGATCTCGTCCATTACTGCCTTGATACGCTCTTCGAATTGTCCTCGATATTTGGTTCCAGCCACCATCAGCGCAAGATCCAGCGTGATGACCCGCTTGTCTCTCAAAAGCTCTGGGACGTTGCCGGCCGCAATCTCCTGAGCCAATCCTTCAACAATGGCCGTTTTCCCTACTCCTGCCTCACCCAACAGAACAGGGTTGTTCTTCGTGCGACGGCACAGGATTTGAATCACGCGCTCGATCTCGTTCTTACGACCGATCACAGGATCCAGTTCCGCCTTCTTTGCAAGTTCGGTCAGATCTCGACCGAATGCGCGCAGAGCAGGCGTCTTAACATCTTTCTTATTGCCCTCCTGCGGAGACTCTGGTTCGCTTTCAGGCGGTGTAAAATTTGGGTCCAATTCTTTTAAAATCTCGTTTCTGGTTCGTTCTATATCAACTTCCAGGCTCTTCAAAACCCGCGCTGCGACTCCTTCTCCCTCTCGCAAGAGCCCCAATAAAATGTGTTCTGTCCCTACATATGAATGATTAAGCGCCTTGGCTTCTTTACCAGCCAGCGCCAAAACCTTTTTGACTCGCGGCGTATACGGAATGTTGCCGACCATCTTTGTCTCTGGATGAGAACCTACGTGCTTCTCAACTTCCATCCGGACTGTCTCCAAATCGAGCCCCATTTTTTGCAACACATTGACGGCTACGCCTTGTCCGAGTTTAATCAGCCCGAGTAAGAGATGTTCAGTTCCCACGTAATTGTGGTTGAATCGGTCCGCCTCTTTTCGGGCGAGTGCCAAAACTTGCTGGGCACGTGGAGTAAAATTATTCATCATTTCGATTCCGGTGCCGGGTCCGCTGTGTGATCTCCCGACTCCTTAGTATTATTCGGTTTAGGGAAGCTTTTCAACTTCTCCCGAACAATGTCAGCCCTGCGATAGTCCCGCTCCTCTGCAGCGAGCTTCTGCTGAGAAAAATGCTGCAAGTGCGCTGGTTGCGTTTCCATCAACAAGGCGTTGATGATTAGCCGGCCTCCTTCGGGAAAAAATCCAAGATCAATCCCCAAACGCATAATAGACAGCAAGTTCAGAGCCTCTTTGGACGAAACGGAGTGAGCGTGGGTCAATATGCCATAGGCGCGTCCAATTTGGTCCAACAACGTCGTACGGCGAGTTGCAAGAAGGTTCTCACGGGCCTGACTTTCACGCTGAATCAGAGTCTCGATCACCTTGTTTAAGCGTTCAATAATCTGAGATTCCTTTTCGCCAAGCGTCGTCTGGTTGGACACTTGGAACAGATTTCCTAGGGCCTCAGTGCCCTCACCATACAAGCCACGAACAGCTAACCCGATTTTATTGACTGAATTGACTACTTGATTGACCTGCTCACCGAGCACCAAACCCGGTAAATGCACCATTGCAGAGGCTCTCATCCCGGTGCCCACATTCGTTGGACACGCCGTCAAATAACCAAGCTCCGGGTCGAAAGCAAAGTCGAGATGCGCCTCGAGGGCCGTGTCCACTTCATCAATCATCTGGAAAGTTTTTAGAAGGTCCAGACCCGAAGTGATCGCTTGCATTCGCAAATGATCCTCCTCATTGATCATGATGCTGATCGCTTGAGAAGAACTGATCATGACTGCGCTTCCCACCCCCTTCGCAGCGTGTTCTCGACTGATCAAATGACGTTCGACCAGCACCTGCTTTTCAACCGCTGAAAGCTCGTTCAGATGCTCGGAAAATCCGTCTTTCATCTGATTGAGGCAGTTGATCTCCGGTTTTATTTCGTCCAAAATTCGGATGCGCTCTGTTTTCTTAGCCCAACCAGGAAATGGCATTTTTGAAAGATTACGCGCCAGTCGCACCCGACTGCTAATAACAACCGGGTGATCTCCCCCTTCAGGAGACAACCAATCTCCGCGTTTTGCTAGAATCGGCCCTATTTTCATGAGTCAACCTCTCCAGACTCCAACTGCCTAATCTCATCGCGGATGGTTGCCGCAGATTCGTAATCTTCTTTGGTGACCGCTTCTTCCAAGTTTCGTTTGAGTTCGTTGAGCCGATCGAATCTTGCGAGATCTCGAAAAAGGCGCGCTGGTACCTTGCCGGTATGTTTAATTCCTTTATGCATCGCTTGCAGCAACGAGGACAGGCCATCTGCGAACGTCGCGTAACAATCACTGCAGCCTAAGCGTCCGGTTTTCTTAAAATCAGCCTGGGTGAATCCGCATGCCGGGCATTGTTCAGCCGGAGACGCCTGCTCGACTTGCTGAGTCTCGCCCAAGCCGAGTAAAAGATCGGCAAGTGCAAAACCGGTAGGATCGGAAACTCCTTTGTCTTTGGAACAGGATTCACACAAATTCACCTTCTTCATGTTCCCGTCGACAATTTGCGTCAGGTAGACCGTCGCTGGGTTTGTCTTGCAAACGTCACAAATCATTCCTTAATAAACTTCGTACGCCAGAAATAAAAATAAAGCTCCTATTGATAAATCGGGGTGCCGGTGGCACGTGTCAACTCGCGAAAGGCTGCGATTAGTTTTGCCGTAATGGGGCCCGGTTGGCCATTGCCGATTAATCGGCGGTCCAGTTGAACCGCGGGAATGACCTCGGCGGCGGTACCGGTGAGAAAACATTCGTCGGCAGTGTAAATATCGTAGCGCGTCAAGTCGCGTTCCTTGACCGGAATCTGCAAGTCAGCCGCCAATTCAAAAACAACCTGGCGAGTTACGCCGTCCAGTATTCCAGCGTGCAGCGGCGGCGTTGCTAGTTTGCCTTCGCTCACCAGAAATAGATTGTCTCCGGAGCACTCCGACACGTAACCTTGCTCGTTCAGGAGGAGCGCTTCCCCTACGCCAACAGCTTGGGCCTCGATCTTTGCCAAGACATTATTCAGATAATTCAGCGACTTTACCCTTGCATTCAGACCGGCAGGAGATCCGCGCCGGATCGCGCTGGTTACCATTGTGAGACCTTTTTGATACAGCTCCTCTGGGTAAAGGACGATCGTCGCTGCGATGATGATGATCGATGGCCTTCGACAGCTATCAGGACTCAGACCGAGCGCTCCGGTCCCACGAGTAACAATCAGGCGAACGTAGCCATCATGAAGGTCGTTCTGACGTATTGTTTCTAGAACGGCGGCAATCAGTTCTCCCTGCGACATAGGAATCTCGAGAGCGATGGCCCGCGCGGAATTCCAGATGCGACGAATGTGTTGCTCTAAGCGAAATACACGATCGCTGTAAAAACGAATTCCCTCAAAAACCCCGTCTCCATACAGCAACCCATGGTCAAAAACGGAAATCTTCGCTTCCGCCTGATCAAAAAAATTTCCGTCGATGTAAATTTTATGGTTCATAACTGCGCAATAGGGAACTCATCCGTTAGCTTACCATCCTGAATTTCGATGCGTCGATCTCCGTACGACGCCAGATTCTGATCGTGTGTCACCACGATCAGTGTTTTTTGCTTTTCTTTCGCAAAAG
>JAFAXJ010000282.1 GCA_019241095.1 Verrucomicrobiota bacterium
ACTTCGGCTTTGCTGTTTTAAACCGGCAACCCGCACCTCAAAAAACTCGTCGAGATTCGATGCGACAAAGCAGAGAAACCTCAATCGCTCGAGCAACGGGTTGCCTGGGTCCTGAGCCTCTTCCAAAAGGCGCTGATCGTACTCCAACAAGCTCAGTTCGCGGTTGAAATAAAAGGAGGGATTTGACAGATCTGGGAAGAGTTCCTTTTCGCTGGGCTGTTTTGACGATTTCGGCATTGTACGATGGATCGGGCCTTACCCTCCAGCATGAACCTAATTTTGTCAGAAAGACAAGCTTAGGCTGTTTGGGGCACACTCGTTAGCGTCGCGGAGGCTTCGGAACAGGATAGTCATGCCCAACAGTTTACTGCGGGTTTTTAAAAGCATATAGCAGCGCAGGACGCAACAACGGAGCAATCGGCAATATATTTTTGATAAACCTTTCTTTGTCGGTGTCTTCTATGCGATCTCCCAAGCGGATTTCAGATTATAATTGTTTATGTCACCTGTCATACCTTCCTCGGCTCACTTTCCCGTTTTCCCCGGCAACCGAGAAATCAGATTCTCTGAAAAACCTGTTCCGGAACCCGGTCCAGGTCAGCTTTTGCTTAAGATCAATGCCAACGCACTATGTGGTTCGGAACGATCCCAATTCTTCAGGGGAACCGAAGTAACTCCCGGGCACGAAGCAGCTGGAACCGTTGTTAAATCAGGAGCCGCCACACGTACGGCAGTCGGAACGAACGGTGTCGTTTTTCTGATGGATTTTTGCGGTACCTGCCGCTCTTGCCGTTCAGGTTATACCAATCAGTGTCTCAACAAACGGGGCGACATGGGTTTTAACCGCGACGGCGGTTACGGGCCTTATGAACTGGTCAATGAACAGATTTTTTTCCCGGTTGACGCGGACTTGGTCCCCGCCGAAACCACGCTGCTTCTTGATATCATGGGAACCGGTGGACACGCGATCGAACGTTCTCAGCAGATGCGTCCAGATATAAGCTCTTTGCTCATTTTGGGTTCAGGACCTATCGGATTGGGTGTGCTAGGCATGGCTAAACTGATTCTTGGGTCAAATTTGCCAGTGTTCGTTACCGACATTGTACCTTTTCGGCTCGAGTTGGCGGAAAAGTTGGGAGGTGTGTCGATTAACGCCAGAAATCAGAAGATTGATTCGAGCTTAAATGCACACGGACTGACTGACGTTGACATCGCCATTGATACCACTGGCAAACAGGCTGCGCGGCAGGAAGCAATAAAATTGATCTCAAAACGCGGATCGCTCATTTGTGTTGGGCACGGTGAAAGCGTCGATCTTGATGTTACTCAGGACCTGATCACTCCGGAACGTGGTGTGATTGGGAGTGAGTATTTCCGTTATAACGAGCTACCGGCCAATCTCGAAAGACTTCGTCGAAACTTGCCGTTTTTGCGGCAGATCATTACTCACCGCTTTGGCGTCAAAGACATTCAGAAAGCTTTCGAACTCTTTTTCCAAGGGGAAACCGGTAAGGTGATCATTGAGCAATGAGCATTTTATCCAATCGATTGAAGGTCTGCTTAGTTGGCGCTGGTCAATGGGGATGGCAACATGCTCGCGTCTTCTCGCGAAGGAAAGATGTGCATCTCGCAGCCGTTGCAGGGCGCAATTCTGAGCGGACGCTCGCGCGCGCTCAGGAATTCAATATCCAGGCCTACACCGATGTTCAGGACATGTTAGATCGAGAGCATCCTGATTTGGTTAGCCTTTCTTTGCCGAACCTCGACCACTTTCAGGCAACGATGCAGGTTATTGAGGCGGGATATCCTTTATTTGTCGAAAAACCGCTCGTCTTTAACCTGAATGAAGCAGATCGACTTCTATCGGAAGCTAGAAAACGAGGCTTGTTCTTTGCAATCAACTTTAATCACCGTTATGCCAAAGCAGTCAGGTTAGCCCGGCAAGCCATCGATGAAGCCCGTTTAGGAGAATTGACCCATGCCATTTGGCGATTCGGCGGCGAGGCAAACATCAGTTCACATCCCCACGCGAATTTGATTGAGACGCAATGTCATGGCTTCGATCAACTGGAACATCTTTGCGGGCCGATCAAGTCGGTCATGGCGGAAATGACGGACAAGACTGGAGGAGGATATCGGACCGTAACGGTAGCACTTCGATTTCTCAATGGTGCTGTGGGAAGTTTGATAGGGACGTATGATTCCTCCTATGCTTATCCTGATACTCACTTTCTGGAAGTGAATGGGACTAAGGGGATGATCCGGGTCGACGACACCGTTCAACGGTTCAGTTTCCAGTCAGCTGGTAACGAAACATCACAGCTTTGGAAAGCTGGTTATTTCGACGATCTCAATCGTTCGTTCCATCACACACTCGACTTACACGTGGACGCGCTCATCGAAGCGCTTCGGACCGGCAAGGAGCCCCCAATTCATGCAAGTGCCGGACGTCGCGCTCTAGTCCTGGCATGGGCAGCAATCGATTCGTTCCAAACTGGCAAACGCGTGGATTGCAGTAATGAATAGGTTACAACAAGCGCAAGATGTTTACTGCTGACTCGGTTTAGGCCAAAGCTTGCGGTTCGCACCCCCGACGAGCAGACATTAAGCTAACTGATCCCGTAGGGACCGAAATAGTTAACCCGGCCGTTCACTGCTGGGGATTCAGCAAAAAGGCGAAGTTGCCAATCCAAAAAACAACGTAGGTGAGATCTGTGTTATCCAGCCGGGATTTGTGTCACTCGGGAACAGGATTCAGAGCAGGTTGGCCAGAAATTACGCGCA
>JAFAXJ010000327.1 GCA_019241095.1 Verrucomicrobiota bacterium
ATCTGATCAAACTGGGTAATGACATTCGCCACTACCTGATCGATGTCATCGCGCAATGTATAATATGCGGCATCCTCGTTAATGCGGGCTTGTCTACGCGCTGCGATCGTTGCTCCCCCATCCCAGATTAATTGCGACAGGGTCAGAGTAACCTGCCAAGTTTCGTTGGCTGAACTTCGGTTTAGCCCTCCAAAAAGTCCGGAGACGGGTATGGCTACTGCGTTGGTTTGGCCTGAGCTAGTCACCACCAGATTCTGTCCAGACGGAACTGCCAGCAGATCGACCGGAGAAGCTCCACTAGAGCTGCTGCCCGTCGACTGAAGTCCGGGATCGGTCGCGGCCAGATTTCCAGCGCCGGTCAACTGGGGTAGCAAGCGCGATTGCGCTTGAAATACCAGGCCTCGCGTGGCTTTCAGTTGCTGAATCTGAGAGAGAATTGTGGGGTTTTGCTTGAGAGCAAGCGCGACCGCATCCTCAAGCGTTAAAGGCCGGTTGGAAAATCCCGCCTCCGATTCACCAGCAAATGAGCTTAAAGCAAAGGGAAGTAAGCTGGCGGCAAGGACGACAAACGGAAATCTAATCATGTTTAGGCGAGTTTTCGCAATAAGCAGCAATTTTGCGGTAAATCTGAAGCCAGTTTTTACCTTCCTCAACAGTGAGTTGATCGCGCAGGATGGTCATGATTCGTTCTACAATACCGTGACGGATTTGCGCCACCAAGCCCGAACCTTTCGGCGTATTGCGCACCATCACCTTGCGACGATCGTTAACGGTGTGGCAGCGTTCCACATAACCGAGCTTTTCCAATCGATCCACCAGACCGCTGGCGGCAGCGGTCGTATGCCCCATTTCCGCAGCGATGGCCGTCATCGTCATTACCTGGTGATTCTCCAAGTAACCAAGCAGAAAATATTGAGGGAACGATACGGAACCTCGGCTTAGTTCCTCTGAAAGCTTCGGCAGAAATCTTCGATGCATTTGCATAATGATTTCGGCGAGCTCTTCAGAGTCCGATCGAAGACCTGAAATGGGGTCATGCTCCGTCTCAAGCATGAGCCTTGAAAAGGTTAACTTGGTTAAGGATTTCGATGCACATCATTAAAGCATAGCCGCTTCTCTTTTCAATTAGCCAAATGACGCTTGCTTGTCCACTGCTTCGAGCTTGCAGTGCTTTCTTTCGAAGTATTGAGCTTTTTTGCGCTAGATCGCTTATCTTTGATCGTTCACCCGTTAAGTCATTCTTATGTCATACACACATCTTCAGGCGCCCGCGGGAGGTAAAATTGCCTTTCGCGATCGGAAAGTTCAATGCCCCAATGACCCTGTAATTCCATTTATCAGAGGCGACGGGACCGGGCCCGATATTTGGGCTGCAAGCGTTCGCGTCTTCGACGCTGCGGTTCAAAAGGCTTACAGCGGTTCGCGCAAAATAATCTGGTTCGAGACTTTCGCGGGAGAAGCAGCAAAAACGCGCTTTGATACCTGGCTCCCTGACGATACCGTAACTGCCTTTCGTGAATACCTTGTCGGCATTAAAGGGCCACTAACAACGCCTGTTGGAGGCGGTATTCGATCTCTCAATGTCGCATTGCGCCAACTGCTCGATTTATACGTTTGTCTTCGGCCTGTACGATATCTTCAGGGTGTTCCGTCTCCGGTCCGAAAGCCTGAACGAGTGGATATGGTTATTTTCCGGGAAAATACTGAGGACATTTATGCCGGAATTGAGTTTCGGCCAGGAAGCCAGGAAGCGACTCGGTTTCTCCAGCTTTTAGAGCGCGAGTTTCCGGATCGATTCGCAAAAATTCGATTCGGAACCGAGGCCGCTTCTAAAGAATTTTTGGCGAATGAACCCGCGCTCGGCTCGTCGCAGGTTGACCTAGGGATCGGGATTAAGCCCGTAAGCAGATTAGGCACAAACCGGTTGGTGGCTGCTGCTGTTCGATATGCAATTGAGTTTGGGCGAAAGTCGGTGACCTTCGTTCATAAAGGAAACATCATGAAGTTTACGGAAGGAAGTTTCCGAGATTGGGGCTATGAGCTTGTGGACTCGCAGTTCGCGGACGCCACTTATTCCTGGTCACGCTGGGAGCAGACCAAGAAATCCCTTGGAGAGGAAGCAGCCAACAGCGAGATGAAATCGGCTCTAAGAGAGGGCAAAGTTTTAGTCAAAGATGCGATTGCCGATATCACCCTTCAGCAGGTGCTCACCAGGGCGGAAGACTTCGATGTCATCGCGACTTTAAACCTTAACGGAGATTATCTGTCTGATGCGCTTGCCGCACAGGTAGGCGGTATCGGAATCGCACCGGGCGGAAACATCAATTACCATACCGGACATGCTATTTTTGAGGCGACCCATGGGACCGCACCAAAATATGCAAATCTCGACAAAGTAAACCCTTGTTCGGTCATTCTCTCTGGAGAAATGATGTTGCGGCATCTGGGGTGGAGTGAAGCCGCTGATCTAATCAGTCGTGGTCTGAATGGCGCAATCTGCAGCAAAAAAGTGACCTACGATTTCGCTCGGTTGATGGAAGGCGCCACTGAGATCAAATGTTCGGAGTTCGGCGACAACATTATTGCGCATATGGAAGGGGGAAGCCAAAGCGTCAGGAGTTGAGGGGTCAAGAAAGTTGAGGCGTTGGGTTTGAGGAGACATAAGAGGTCTCACCAAGCAGTTAGTTAGGAGGTGCTGGGGTTGGAGTCCGGCCAAATTGCCAGTTGATCTCGTATGATTGTCGAGCGAACCGATCCCTTGGGGATCCGAGATTGTAGCCAGCAGTTCAGGGTTGCTTTCAGGTAGACCAACGCGACAGCCCCATCAGGGACGGGTAATAGATCATCCAGCGTGAGAAATCGTCTGGTTCACGTGGCGATTTCAATTTCTCTTTTTTCCGCAATCTCGTCTCTGAAAAAGATATTGCGCTGTCGATCCCAGATGTACCGTCTCAGCAGCACCTTGAGAGTCGCGGTAAGCGGAATTGCCAATATTGCTCCTAAAGGGCCCCCCAGCACTAGCGTCCAGAGAATCACCGAAACGATGATTGTCATAGGATGCAGGCCAACTGAATTGCCGACGATGCGAGGCGTAAGAACCAGGCCGTCGACCTGGGCGACAATCAAAAAGAAAATGATCGTTACCCAGAGCGGATGAATCCAGTCGTTGAATTGGACAAAAGCAATCAGGACTGCAGGAATGTAACAGATGACATAGCCAAGGTATGGAATAAGCCCAAAGACAGCGAAGCTTAATCCAATCAGGAACGCGAACTGAAGTCCAAGGATGGCCAATCCGATGCCGATCAGTGTTGCATCGAAGCATGCGACGAGCAGTTGACCCCGGAAAAAGTTTATCAGATATCCATTGATCTCGGTTAAAACCGCGACAAGCTCATCTTTAAAGTTCGACTTACGAACTGGCAAATACGACGACCAGGATTCTGCTATCCTTGGGCTTTCCTTTAAAAAGAAGAATACGTAAATCGGAACCATCAAAAGTCCGGTAATAAATCCAAAGACGCCGAACACTCCCGTTAAACTCGTTTGAGCAAAGTTCCATGTACGTTGAACAAGGGCTGGCAGCTGGTCTCTCGAGTATTGAAGCCACTGCTGAACGAATGGGTTGTCCCGAAAACGTTCGAAACTAGTTTTTGATCGGTCTTCGTTGGGCCGGGAGGCACGATCATCAGAAATTTCAGGGGTAGGAAAGACGCCGGGGCTGAGTTTAGACAGCGTTTCAACGTTGCGCTCGGGTAGAGAGTCGAAAGATCCCCACCCCCGTTCAATATAGCCCGGGAGAGCCGCCGAAAATTTCACGCTTTCTGTATAGACACTCGGTATCACACCAATCATCAGCGACCCGGCGCTTAAAACAAATGCACCAAAAACGATTGCAACTGCGAGAATGCGCGGAAGACCTCGCCGAGCCAGCCATGAAACAACGGGTTCAAGCAGATACGCAAGAACTCCTGAAAAAGCCACCGGAAGCAAAAGAGGCTGGAGAAAAGCAATGACCTGGGTAGCTACGTAAATGACAAAAACAAAAATAGCGGCGATCACAAGGAGTGAGATCGCGGTAATCGCATTCCACAGCGTTTTTCTCTGCCACGGTGTCGGATACAAAGATATTGTGAAGAATCGTTTTGACGTGCGAAGGTTGCAATGAAAAAGCGCTTGCCGCCGCATGAAGGGAAGTTGGGTCTTTTAAACAGATCAGCATCCTGGATGTCAGAGTTTTGAAATTATGACCATGTCAACTGAGGCCGTCACCGAAGAGGTTAAAAAGAGCGGGGTTTGGGTTTCGGCGATACAGCAGGAAATATCCAGGGTAATAGTTGGGCAGAGATACCTTGTTGACCGCCTTCTTATCGGTCTTCTGGCAAATGGTCATATATTGCTCGAAGGCGTCCCGGGGCTGGCAAAAACTCTTACCGTTCGGTCCTTGGCCAGTTGCATTAAGACTGGCTTTCAGCGGCTCCAGTTCACGCCAGACCTTTTGCCCGCGGACATTATAGGAACTCTCATTTACAATCCGAGAGATGGGGAATTCCGGCCGAAATTAGGCCCAATCTTCTCAAACCTGATTCTAGCGGACGAAATCAATCGCGCGCCTGCTAAGGTTCAGAGTGCGTTACTCGAGGCTATGCAGGAACGCCAAGTGACCATCAGCGACAAAACGTATCCTCTTCCCGACCCGTTCCTGGTGCTAGCTACCCAGAACCCATTGGAACAGGAAGGCACGTATCAACTGCCCGAAGCGCAACTCGATCGCTTTATGCTGAAGTTGAATGTCGGCTATCCGTCGAAAGTCGAGGAACGCAAAATATTGGATCTCATGGGAACCTCCAAGCCGGACCTGACCATCGAGCCGGTCGCAAATCCAGAGGACATCATTCGCTCGAGAGACGTGGTCAACCGGATCTTTATTGATGACCGCGTAAAAGATTACATCGTTGATATTGTTTGGGCCACCCGGAGACCTGGCGATTACCGTTTAGGCATGGATGGTCTGATCAGGTACGGTGCTTCGCCACGGGCGACTATCTATCTGACACTTGCGGCACGAGCATACGCATTCATTTGCGGACGAGGTTACGTAACGCCTCAGGATGTAAAAACCATTGGGCCTGACGTCTTGCGCCATCGTGTAATCGTCAGTTATGAGGCTGAAGCTGAAGAAATGACTAGCGAATCAGCCGTTCAGCGGATTTTCGCCGGATTACCCGTTCCTTGACAGTCGGCTATGCAGTCAGTCTCCGAAATTCTCAAGAAGATTCGCAGGCTAGAACTCAGAACTCGCCAATTCGTCGATACCGCTTTTGCAGGACAATATCACAGCGTTTTCAAAGGGCGCGGGATGAACTTCGACGAGTTTCGGCAATATGACTTCGGAGATGAAATTCGCACGATCGATTGGAACGTAACTGCCCGGATGGGTGAGCCATTTGTTCGGAAATATGTAGAAGAGCGGGAGCTTACGGTCATACTGTTGGTTGACGTGAGTGCGTCTGGCGGCTACGGAAGCGTTCTGGCCAGCAAACGAGAAATCGCGGCTGAAGTTGCGTCTTTACTGGCCTTTTCTGCTATTCGCAATAATGACAAAGTCGGTCTCTTACTCTTCAGCGACCGGATAGAGTTGTACATCGCACCTGCAAAGGGACGAAGCCATATCCTGCGTCTGATCCGCGACATTCTTTACCACGAAGTTCAAGGTAAAAAAACAGATCTCAATGCGCCTTTGAACTTTTTGCAAAACGTGATAGGCCGCCGAGCGGTGGTATTTCTGCTATCAGATTTCCACAGTGGAGATTACGAACAGGCTATAACCGTTTGCGCGCACAAGCACGATCTTATCGCAATTCCGATTGAGGACAAAGGAGAGCAAAACTTACCTGATATCGGCATAGTCCGTGTGCAGGATCCAGAAAGCGGGGCGGTATACGAATTGGATTTCTCTGACCGACAAATCAGATCAGAGTTCGCAAAGATGGCCGAAGCGGAAAGAAAAGAGCGAGAAGCGCTTTTTCGCAGGAAAGGCATCGACTCGGTCCCGCTCCGGACCGACCAAGACTATTTTCCCATTCTGAGAGGTTTCTTTCTCCGGCGAGAACGACGGCTTAGAAGTCGATGATCTGGCTTTTCATTCTGGCTCAGGCTGCTTCTAAGGGACCGAACGAGATTGAAGATATTCGCCCTCCGGTGACTGGACCTCCCTCAGCAATGATCGTGGTCGTGCTCGCTGTACTGCTCCTGCTTACCATCGCTGCATATTACCTCTGGCCTTCTTCCAAAAAGATGCTCGCCCCAGGGCCAATGCCAAAAGATGTCGCGAGGGACCGGCTGAAGTTGATTCGCGATAGAATGCAATTCCTAAATGAATACCAGTTCAGTGTAGAACTTTCCGATGTTCTCCGGGGCTTTATTGAACAGCATTTTGGCATTAAAGCGATCCGGCAGACTACTGATGAATTTCTTAACCAGATCTCAGAAGGAGGCCGCTTTGACGAAGGCCAACGCGAGCGGCTTCTTCGCTTTTTAGAGACATGCGATAAAATCAAATTTGCCCGAAGCTCTGCGGATGCAGAAGAGTGTAAAAGGCTTTATGATCACGCGGTCGGATTTGTAGAGGAGGCGAAGTGATTTCTGAATTTCAGTTCGAACGGCCCTGGTTCTTTTTGCTGCTGATCCTGCCGCCTATTGTCTGGTACATCTACAATCGCTATCGTCAGCCGCCTGTTATCCGTTTTGCCCCGGCACGTCTTCTCGGTAGAGTTTACAACCTGCAAAAATCTTGGCGCAAAGCATTGCAGAACGCCCTGTACTACGGTGGATGCGTTTGTTTAGTGGTGGCACTTGCCAGACCAGAATTCGGAACGGCAAAGAATCAGGTCCGCGCGAGCGGTATTGATATAATGTTAATTTTGGACGTGTCTTTGTCGATGCTATCCGAAGACTTCTCGATCGGTTCGCAACGTGCCAGTCGATTGGAGGTCGTCAAGCAAGTGACGGAAAAATTCATTCAAGGAAGACCCGATGATCGAATTGGGATCATTATCTTCTCTGGTCGTCCTTACCTGATCAGTCCATTAACGCTGGATCACCGATGGCTTGCCGAAAATTTATCAAGAGTCAATATTCGTCGAGTTGGTGATCAGACCGCCATCGGTTCAAGCTTGGTTGAGGATGGCACTGCAATCGGATCGGCTCTGGTGACGGGAGCAAATCGGCTTCGAGGAAAACAGGCAAAGAGCAAGGTGATGGTGCTATTAACCGATGGCGACAACAATGCCGGCACAATCCCACCATTAACCGCCGCGGAAGCTGCTGCCGCAATAGGCATTAAAATTTATACCATTGGGGCAGGAACTAACGGTTTAGTGCCATTTCCTCACTCTGATGGTTTCGGCAACACGTATTATTCGGAGGAGTACATGCCATTCAAGGAAGATACCTGTCGTGAAATCGCCCGCATCGGCGGAGGGGAATTTTTTAGAGCGACCGACACCCGAACGATGCAAGATATATTTGCCAGGATAAATAAACTGGAGAAAAACGAAATCGATTTTGAGCGGTATCAGGATTACCAAGACATATTCTCCTGGTTTCTAGCAGCGGGACTGACTTTTCTCACGCTGACTTTTATTTTGCGCGAAACTGTTTGGAGAACGATGCCATGAGGTTCGCTGAACCGGTGTGGCTGTTTGGCTTCGTGTTTATTCCAATATTCCTCGTGGTACTTTGGGCAGCTCATAAACGTGCCCGGTGCAGGCTTGAAAAGCTCCTGCCTGCGCGATTGGCCTCCGAATTGACAGACTCGGTTGCTAGAGTGCCTCGATTGATCCAACAATTCTGCTTTTTCGGCGCGATAGCATGCGTTCTGATCGCACTCGCTCGTCCTCAGCTAGGCTACATCGATCAACAGATGCAGAAGCGAAGCCGCGACATTCTTCTTGCTATAGACACATCAAAAAGTATGATGTCGACTGACGTTGCGCCAGACCGACTGACTCGCGCGAAACTTCTCGCTCAAGATCTTATGACCGCGATGCGTGGAGATCGGTTTGGGCTGATTGCATTTGCCGGCGCTGCACAGGTCGAAGCTCCTTTAACGATAGATTTCCAAACCGTCACCGATTCGGTGAATGAGTTGAATACCAACACTGTCGAACGCGGAGGGACAAATATTTCCGCCGCTATAAAAATGGCTGAACTCGTCCTTGGCAAGACTGAAGGGGTTCTGCATGCACTGGTTTTGGTCACAGACGGCGAGGATCTGGAGGGAGATTCCATAGCTGCCGCAAAGGAGGCTGCGAAATCTGGAATTCGCATCTTTACTGTGGGAGTAGGAACCCCAAGCGGCGCTCCAATTCCGGTTCAGCCCGGCCGCGATCAGTATCTACAAGATGAAAGCGGTGAAATTGTGATTTCCCACCTGGACGAGCGCCGGCTGAAGGAGCTTGCTTCCGAAACTGGCGGCTTCTATACGCACCTTGACCGCGATACAGTTGATGTTTTGACAAAAGAAGGATTCAAGTCCTTGGCTCAGACAAGTGTCGATCAGCGTGTTAACCGTCGCCCGATAGAACGGTACAGATGGCCCCTTTTGGCCGGCTTTGTATTGCTTCTGCTTTCCATGATTATGAGTGACCGCAAGAAGAGGCCTGCGCTGCCGGTTCGAAAGCTGTCTGTAATGACACTTCTGTTTCTGCTTTCTGTGGAGGTTCACGCTGATAGCGCTCTTGATCATTATAATCACGGTGACTATACGGGAGCCCTTGACCTTTTACGTTCACAGCTAAAAGAAGACCAGGACTCGGCTATTCTTAACTTCAACGCAGGCGATGCTGCTTTTCGCCTGAAAAAGTATGACCAGGCATTCGAGTCGTATGCCAAAGCGATGAACAGCCAGGATCCCGATCTTCGGGAGAAGGCATTTTATAATGCTGGCAATGCACTCTTTGTCCAAGGGAACAACACTCGCGATATAGAACGCAAACTGTCGCGTTACTACGACGCACGTTACCAGTACGGGCAAGCTCTTGATATCAATCCGCAGGACGAACAAGCACGAAAAAATCTGAGTCTGCTGGAACAAAGAATTAAAGAGGCGGAAGAACGAAAAAAACAGGAAGAGCAACAAAAAAAACGCCAGAAACCACGGCGTAAGCAAAACAAAAAGCGTCAAAATCAGCCTGGTAATCAAAATCCTGACCAGATGCAGCAACCAGGCGACCAGCCCGACGATGACGATAGTTCTGACAGTTCACAGCAGCAATCGCCGGACGCTCCGGAAAGCGGGGAAATGGACGATTCTCAAGATGACACTGGATCCCAAAAGAAAGAGGGACAAATTCAGGAGAACACGACTTCTGATGATAATGGCCAGCAAAACCGGGAGGAGTTGCAAACGAGATCCGGGCAGATGACGCAAGATGAGGCACAAGGATTGCTGGATTCCCTAAAAGATGAGGGTTCAAGAATAGATCTCACACGGCACAAAACTGAGCGTGGAGTTTTTCGGGATTGGTAAGATGAAAAACGTTGTTTACTTTTTTCTCTTCTGGCTTACCTGCATCGGGGCGGCCCGGGGAGAGACTACTGTTTCGGCTGACCTTTCCGCGACGACCACTGACCTGGATCACCCGGTTAGATTGGAGATCAGGATTGATGGCGGACGTCTCACCAAGCCACCGGAAGTCGTCGCAAATGGGCTTACGGTCAGCTTTGTCGGCACATCGAGCCGGATGCAAATGCTCAACCTTCAAGCGACAGCATCTACCATTTTCACCTATTTGGTTGTCGCTACAGACGAGGGAGTTTTTCAGATTCCTTCGATCAATATCGATGTTGGAGGAAAAGAGTATCGAACGGCAGCTCTGACCTTGAAGGTAGTAGCCAAAACACCGAGTCGTACAGCTACTGCTTCAAGGCCCTATTTCGGAGAGCTGATAATCCCAAAGGACGCAGCTTTCGTCGGCGAGCAACTGCCAATGGAAATGCGATTTTACTTTAATCAACGCATCACTTTCCAGCCTTATCCGCAGGGACAGTTCCCAATGATTGACGGAGAAAGTTTTGTGACGAAGAAG
>JAFAXJ010000473.1 GCA_019241095.1 Verrucomicrobiota bacterium
ATCTCGGGTTAATCCAGATGGAGATTAGCGGACGTCCTGACGGACAACGGCCTTTTGGTTTCGAATCGTTGCTTCATTATCATCGGGCGAAAGCGGAAGCTAGCTCCACAACCGGAGAACAATACCAGTTGAGCGAGTCCGACATAGTCTCTCTCCAGCAGGAAAGTGTGCAGTATTACCATCGTTACCTGAGCCTCTTTCAACTTCAGGATTACAGAAATGTCGTTCGCGATACCGATCGCAATCTTGAGCTATTCGATTTCGTTGCAAAATATTGCCCGGACGAGAATGCTAAATGGGCATTGGAACAATTTCGTCCATACGTGATCCTGATGAATACCCGGGCGAGAGCTTCTCTGGAACTTCAGAACGGCAGAAGCGGAACTGCGGTCCGTCTGATCGAATCAGGAAAAGGAAAAATCGAATCTTTCTATCGATCAATTGGGCAGGCGGAATGGATCGAAACGAGCAACGAACTTTCGTTCCTCAACGATTGGTTAAAGGAGCTGAATGACACATTGCCTCTTACTCCGTTGCAGATTTTGGAGCGAGACTTGCAGCGCGCCATTGTTGATGAAGCATACGAGAAAGCAGCCGAACTTCGCGATGCGATCAGGACCCTTCGATTATCTGAAAAACAGCCGGACGAATCGGTGGACTATTGAGCGGCGATCGCCGAAGGCACTGGGGTTGTCTCTGGCACGTGGACGGACTCCGCACGCAACAGATCACCGATGAGCTCCGACAGCTCGGAGGTACTATCACTGTCGCGCTCGATCGCATGGAGCGCCGGGAGCTGATCTGCCGTGAGACGGATCCGTCCGATCGCCGGATCTCACGCGTTTGGTTAACCGACGCTGGACAAAGACTGGAAGCGACCTTACTTCCGGAAGTAGAAGCGTTCACGAAAAGGTTGTTCAGCTGCTTTTCTGCCTTCGAATACGAAGTTCTGAACGCTTTCATTGTTCGCTGGGCTGACCACGTGCTTCGGATGGATTAAAGGAAAGTGAGACCGTATCTTGAATTTGCTCGGTTGTTGTTGCCGAAAGCGTGCAAATCCCGGATCGTTAAGAGCTAAGCTAGCGCAATCAACGAAACTGCCGGATCTGTTGGAAGTGAATAGCCGGTTGGTGGCGTTGCGAATCGTTAATCTAGCACGGCCAACCCTGCTCTCCTGATCGAAGTCTCATTTCTGTATTTTTTGCTTCGCCCTTGTATTTGCCATAAGTGAGCTATTTTCCTGGCATGCCGCTCAGGGGAAATTTTCTGGGCTGACTATGAGATTACTCTTTCTGTTCTTATTCATCGAATTGCTAGGCTCCGGCTTCTGTCTTGGGGAAAAAAATCCTAAGCTTGCGTCTTTTGCCGAACTCCAGCGTCAAGCGGCGCAATTTCATTCCGTTTTGAGTCTGCCGCCCTTTGAGACTTCTCCCGAAGAGATCCAGAAAACCACAAAGGAAACGATGGAGACAGTGAACAAAGCGCTCGACTGTATCGGAGCGGTAGATCCGGCTAAAGTCAGTTTCAGAAACACAGTTGTTGCCCTGGATGACATAGCATTTCAGATTTCCCAAGTTGTAAATCGGATCTCGGTTTTAAGAGAAGCACATCCCGACGCTAAGATCAGGGATGCGGCAATCGACGCCGATCAAACCTTGGGCGATTGGATCGTGAGCTTGGATTACCGACCCGATGTCTACCGTTCAGTCCATGCATTTGCTGAAACGCATCCGGATCTGAAGGGTGAAGATCGGCGATTGCTCGAATATCAGCTGCTCGACTATCGAAGAGCTGGTCTTGACTTGCCAAATGATCAGCAACAGCAGGTTGAAGCGTTCCGTAAAGAGCTATCAAGGGATGAGACTATTTTTGAAGTCAATCTCAATAATGCTGCGACGCCCCTGAAGTTCAGCAGGCCGGAGCTGGACGGTGTGCCGGACTCGTTCATGACAAAGTGGAAAAAGGGGGATGACCTCTATGTCATCGATGCGAACGTCACTTTCCAGGCGCTTGCAATTTTGGACAACGCGATCCGTGAAGACACGCGTCGAAAGGTTTATCTGGCGCGAGACAACAGGGCGAGAGCGCGAAACCTTCCTCTTCTGAAACAGGTATTGCGGTTGCGTTCGCAAATAGCCGAAAAGCTCGGTTATAAGTCCTGGGCGGATTATCGTACAGAAGATCGGATGGCGAGAAATGGTGAGACAGCGCTGAATTTTCTGGAGAAGTTATCCGCTGGATTGCAACCCAAATACCAAACCGAGCTCGATGAATTTAAACGCATCAAAGCGGTGACGGGAGTTAACACAACGCAGGATGTTAACATCTGGGATGTGCGCTTTTGCTCTGAACAGCTTCGGCAGCAAAGGTTTAATATCGATGCTGAAGCGTTGCGCATTTACTTCCCTTACGAAAAGGTTTTGCAGGGGATGTTTGACATCTACCAGAGAATCTTCAGCATCCGCATTCAGGAAGTAAACCCGCCCTATAAATACGAAGATAATCTCAGGCTCTTTGCTATCCTTGATAAGACGTCAGGAGCACCGCTTGGCATGCTCTACCTGGATATGTTTCCTCGCCTGGGTAAGTTTAATCATTTCGCTAACTTCTCGCTAGTCGACGGGAAGCTGTTGGAGGATGGCAATTATCAGCGGCCGACTACTTCGCTAATCTGTAACTTTCCGCCGCCTGTCGCGGGCAAGCCGTCGCTAATGACTCATGACGATGTAACGACGCTTTTTCATGAATTCGGGCACGCAATGCATAGCATCCTCACTGAAGCTAAATATGTTCGGTTTTCGGGTACCAATGTTCCACGTGACTTTGTGGAAGCTCCTTCCCAAATGCTCGAATATTTCACTTGGGACAAAAACGTTCTGGATAGTTTCGCAGCGGACTACCGCGATCCGGCCAAGAAAATTCCGCAAACTATCCTGACCCAATTGAAGGCTGCGGACCTGGCTACCAAAGGAACTTACTATCGCCGCCAACTATCGTTCGGTATTCTCGACCTGAAACTTCATTCCGGTCTGAGTGCCGACCAAATGGCGGACGTGAATGCGTACAGCAACCAAGTGCTTGGTGAGGTTTTTTTAGCTCCTGATCCTTCGACTGCGCAGGTCGCTTCTTTTGGGCATCTTATGGGGTATGATGCCGGCTATTACGGCTATGCGTGGGCAGATGCGATAGCGGCCGATATGGCTTCGGTCTTCCAGAGCGCTCCAGATGGATTCCTCGACGAGCAAGTTGGACGTAGATTAC
>JAFAXJ010000116.1 GCA_019241095.1 Verrucomicrobiota bacterium
CATCGGGGCTGACAAACATTTTTTGGTGAAATCTCAATATGATTTGCTCATCAGGAGATCTCGCCTTTCTGGAGCTTAGTATTGCCGATCTAGCAGATAATCGGCCAGATGGTGCAGCATTTCCGCCTTGCGACCAAAAGGCTTTAAAACAGCATGCGCATCTTCGGTCAGTTTTTTTGCGACTTGACGAGACCTCTCGATTCCGACGATGGACGGATAGGTCGCTTTTTCGGCCGCTTGATCTTTACCCGCGCTTTTGCCTAGAACCTCAGAAGTTTGAGTTACGTCGAGAATATCATCGATGACCTGGAACGCCAGTCCGAGTGTTCTACCGAATTCCGCAATACATTCCAATTGTTTAGGGGGGGCGTTCGCACTCATTGCGCCTAAGCGGACGGAAGAACGCAGCAAGGCGGCAGTTTTCGATTCGTGGATGAAACGCACCATCGGAAGGGAGACCTTCTTTCCTTCGCTTTCCAAGTCGGCGACCTGTCCCGCGATCAGGTGCTGGCTGCCAGAGGCCACCGCGAGTTCACGAATAACGTTTTTCATTGAATACCTTGGCCATCCCGGAACTAGTGAAGCCAGCTCGAACGCGAATGTTAGTAACGCGTCTCCGGCGAGCACCGCAATCGCTTCTCCGAAGACCTTGTGTGAGGTCGGAACTCCCCGGCGAAAGTCGTCATTGTCCATGCACGGAAGATCATCGTGAATTAAAGAATAGGTGTGAATGCATTCCAGCGCGCAGGCGAGGGGGAGAGCTGCTTCAGCAGTTCCTTCACAACATTCGGCAGCTGCTAAACAAAGGATAGGCCGCAATCTTTTTCCGCCGGCGAAGACACTGTACCTCATTGCCTTGTGAATCGTTTTTGGCTTGGTATTAGCCCTGGGCAAAAACTGGTCAAGAGCTTCGTCAACGAGCTTCTGACGCGAACGGAGGAACTCTTTCATTTTGGATGGATGTTCATCCGACATCAGCCGAGATAACGCTGAGCGACCGGCATTTTGCGGCCGATTCCAAAAGCTAACGTGGTCACTTTCAGACCCGGCGCGGCCTGGCGCCGCTTGTATTCGTTCATATCAACCCGCTTTTGGACCCACTTCACCGTCTCCGGCTCAAATCCCCGGGCAACAATGTCTTCGGGGCTGAGTTGCTCGCCGACATACAGCGCGAGAATAGCATCCAAGGTTTCGTAAGGCGGCAGGGTATCCTGGTCAGTCTGATTAGGCTTCAGCTCGGCGCTGGGCGGTTTGATTATTGAATTTGTCGGGATTATTTCTTTCTCCCGATTGATCCAACCTGCCAGCCGATAAATCATCGTTTTTGGTACGTCGCTGATCACCGCTAGACCTCCACACATATCGCCGTAGATAGTGCAATAGCCCACGGCCAATTCACTCTTGTTCCCAGTCGTAAGCAGCAGGTGATTGAATTTATTGGAAAGTGACATCAGTGTCAGACCGCGGAGGCGAGATTGCATATTCTCTTCGGTCGTGTCCTCCATCCGACCTGCAAAAATCTCTTTGAACTGCGATTTTAAGACATTGTACGGCTCTCGGATTGGAATCACATGACGGACAATACCCAGATTTTCTGCCAATTTTTGAGCATCATCCAGACTGCCCTGAGATGAATGCTGGCTTGGCATCGAAACGCCGGTAACATTGGATGCTCCTAAAGCATCGACCGCAACGACTGCAGTCACAGCCGAGTCTATACCGCCGCTCAACCCGAGTACTGCCGACTTAAATCCGCATTTTTGAAAGTAATCACGCACACCGAGTGTGAGTGCGTTGTAGATCTCTTCTTCAGGCAATGGAGCACTTTCGGCAACCGCTAAAGCCGCGGAGTCGACAACCTGAACTTCTTCTTTGAATCTGGCCATGTGGAGCACGGTTCGGCCATAAGAATCGATTCCAAACGAGTTTCCATCAAAAATCAGCTCATCATTGCCCCCGATTGCATTGCAATAGTAGAAAGGAACATGATAGCGTTTTGCTAATTCACTCACCATTTGGCGGCGAAGCAGCGGTTTACCGACCGCAAATGGCGAGGAACTCAGGTTAACGATCATCTCGGCCCCTTTTGCGACCAAATTAGCCACGGGGTCCTGGCGATAAAGATTCCGTTTAAGGTACTTGTCCGTCCAGATATCCTCGCAAATGGTAACTCCAACTTTAGTACCGCAAATCTCAAGCGGTTCCTGGGTGCGTGCCGGCTCGAAATAACGCGCCTCGTCGAAGACGTCGTAGGTTGGCAGGAGTGTCTTATAGATTTTGCGTATTGGTTGTCGGCCAATGAGCGTGGCACAGGCGTTAACAAAGGGCTTGCCAATGACGTCAGGGTTAAAATCGACAAACCCCACCAGCAAAGGCACTTGACCGATTTTCCTATGTATCTGTTCTAAGGCGTCAAGGGTTTCGGGAACAAATCGTGATCGGAAAACCAAGTCTTGGGGAGGATAACCGGTAAGCGCCAACTCAGGCGTTAAAACTAAATCAGCTCCGAGCGCGACCGCTTTGTCATAGGCGCCGAGTATTCTCTCTGTATTCCCCCAAATATCGCCGACAGTCGCGTTGAGTTGAGCAAGTCCTATGACCATAGAAGCTATCGCAAACTATTTGTGAATCATGGCGGAAACAAAAAGGAAAGGCGATTCTATCAACATCACGCTACCAAAACCCCCATTGCCGAGTCCGCACGATGTAAATGCCTAAACCAAAATTGGTGATCGCATGAGCCACAACACAGCAGCTCAGGCTTTTTGTGCGGTACGCCACGGCGTTATAGATGCCTCCGGCAAGCAAACCAGGTAGCCAGTCTTGCTGAGCATGCTCGGCAGCAAACAGTAAGCTTACAATGAGAAATGAACTCCATGAAAACGTGCCAAAAGGTACAGAATCAAATCTTGTAGCAATCAAGTAACGCAACAGAAAGCCGCGCCAAAACAGCTCCTCTACTATCGGCACTACCAGAGCCAAACGTAAGAACCGCAGCCCTAAAATGGCGGAATAAGAGAAGGTTCCGGACCGGAAAAGATCCGGGTTGAAACCTTCGGTTCGAGGACCGGAAAATCCTGAGATCTGTGGCGCCACCCAAATACCAAGAACCAGCAATCCAGCAATAAGGGAAAAAACAAGCCCCTGGTTTAATTGCCACGAAAAGTACCTGCGGAAGAATACGATCATTGCTCCGCAAACCACGGTTTGAATCGGATAAGCCCAATAGATCGCTGAGCTCGAACCTTCGCCGCCAAGTTTGCTAATCGCAAGAAAGAGCAGAAAAGTGGCAAATGGAGCCACATAAGGGATAGGGGCATTCCGAGCGCTCATCTCTCGTCCTCATTCAGTGCTGCCAGGATTTGGGGGTCGCGCACGTCGGCCCATTCCCCGCGGATTTCCAAGGCGCGAATCTTCTTTTTGTCCAGTGCTACTGCCCTTATCGCGTCGGTAAGCTCATACTCGCCTCTCGGGGATGGTTCCAAGCGCGATATGTAGGAATAGATCGTTGGCCGAAAGGTGTAGATCCCGGCGTTGTACCAGTGGCTTGCTACGCTGGATTGTTTCTCTTGCAAGTCGGTCACTTCGCCTTGCTCATTCAAATAGACCGCACCCCCTTTGGATACATCTTCGGAGAATCGGACTGTTAGAAGCATTTCAGCATCTTGCAGCCTCCGCAGGAAAGGATAGACGGCTGGGTCGACCAAAATATCTCCGTAACTCAGCAAAAAAGCGTCGGAAGCGGTAAAAGGGTGTGCTAATTCCACGACTTTCCCGGTACCATCCTGAATCATCTGTTCGGCATAGTTTATTTTGACTCCATGCTCAGATCCATCTTTGAAGTGACTCCGGATCACTTCTTTGCGATATCCCACAATGATCAGGATCTGATTGATGCCCGCTGTCCGTAAGCCCTCCACAATATATTGGAGAATTGGTTTGCCACGCACTGCTACCATCGGTTTTGGAATTGAGTCCGTGATTTTGCCCATACGAGTTCCACGCCCAGCAGCCAAAATCACTGCTTTTTGTACATCACCACCCATTAAAATCCGCTGATTCAGATTACGGTTGGCAAATACTTCTATGTCCGAACCCGACCCCTGGAATTTTTAGACCGGCAGCATGAATTGCGAGCGGGTCGCTTAGCAGATCGCTCAACTCCAGACGATCAATTCGCAATGGCCAGTTGTGCACTTTTTCTGCCGCATCTAACAACAAAGCGTTCAATCCGATCCATGGCCTGCTTGAGTTTTTCATAGCTGGTGGCAAAACAGCAACGAACGTAGCCTTCGCCGGAACTTCCGAATGCACTGCCCGGAACAACCGCGACTCGCTCAGACTGGAGTAAGCGCAATGAAAAATCTTTGCTTGTTAAACCGGTCGCCGTGATTCGGGGAAAGACGTAAAATGCGCCGGCCGGGGAATGACATTCAAGCCCCATTTCGTTGAAACGATTCACTACAAAATTGCGTCGTTGTTCGTAGTCGCTACGCATCGTCTCAATCTCATCCTCACAATGCTGTAATGGCTCGATTGCCGCC
>JAFAXJ010000386.1 GCA_019241095.1 Verrucomicrobiota bacterium
TTTTCCTGCCTCCAAACATCTGTGCTCAAACAGCGAATTCTTCTCCTGCTCCAAGCCGTTCTCCTGATTCAGGTCTCTCCGCTCTGAGCGGCATACCGCAAGGCTCGATTGATTCGGACGCCACTGCATTGGAGCTCAAATTGCAACAGTCGATCCCGGAACAGAACCCGATCGTTTTTTATGGGAGCTCATCAATAAGACTTTGGAAATCTCTCCCAGAAGACTTCGCTGATTACAAAGTCCTTAATTGCGGATTTGGTGGCTCTCGCCTTACTGACTGCATAAAGTACGCAAGGCAAATTGTTTTCCCAACCAGACCTTCCGGCGTGATCATTTACGCCGGAGACAACGACCTGGCAGCGGGAACACCGCCTGAAAAGGCATTCCAGTCGTTTCAAAAGCTGTTCGGAATTTTGCGATCGTATTCTTCCTCGATCCCGATGGCCTTTGTTTCCGTGAAGCCAAGCCCAGCGCGACTATGCTATCTCGATAATATTCTGAGATTTAATCAAATGGTAAAAGCTTACCTCGAGGGTCAACCAGATTCAGAATATATTGACGTCTGCTCGGAAATGTTGGGCCCGGACCGCAAGCCTATTACTTCTTTATTTAGCGGCGATCGCATTCACCTCAGCCCCGCTGGATATAGTATTATGCGCAAGGAAATTGGGGAATTTTTGCAAGAGGAGTTTCCCAAGCAGAAACACAAGACGACTGTTGCACGATAGGATATCTGAATATCTCAGGAGGTCACCTGGTCAAACAGTAGGTATATATCACGTAGAACTCGGGTTGAGCTACACTTTAACCGGTGTTGCTCAGCACTTGGCGGTGGTCCACGTGGATGGTGGGCAGGAAAAAATGAAACGTATAATTCAGCTCGATATATTTCGAGGCATGCTTCTGTTGATGATGGTCGTTAACCACTCGTCAACTCCCTGGAGACTCCTAACGGACCAGCCGATTGGTTTCTGCTCAAGTGCGGAGGGATTTGTATTTGTTTCCGCATTTCTGGCGGGTTTGCTTTTTCAAAAACGATCGGAAAATCTCGGATTTCGTGCTGCCCGCGAGGCGTCGCTATCTCGTGCCTTGCGGATCTATCAAGTGCATTTGGGAACCCTGTTTTTTGCGTTCACGGTCGGCGGTGTTTTTCTTGCGGAACTCCCTGGTGTGCGTCATGTGCTCAATCAATTTTTCTCCAATCCGTGGGCTGCGATCCCTTCCTCATTGGTCCTGACATTTCAGCCGCCGCTCATGGATATTTTGCCGATGTACATTCTATTCTCGCTACTCACTCCCGTGGCATTTTGGGCGGCTACGAAGTGGGGCTGGACCAAGGTATTTGTTGCGAGTCTGTTGGCCTGGGGCGCATCGCAGTTTCACGTGAGAGAGCTGCTCCTGGCTCGATTGCAAAGCTTCCCGTTTTTTAATCCCGGACCTTTTGACCTGTCGTCATGGCAGTTGCTCTGGATTTGTGGTCTCTATTTCGGGAAATCTGTTCAGGAAAAAAGGCCAATTCCTCAGCTTTCAGTCAGGGCAGAGACTTTGCTGCTGATTGTGGCGATCATCTTTCTGTTCTTGCGCTGGTATTCCGTTGCGGTTCCTGCAGCGGCGATACCTCAACTCTGGATTCTGGATAAATGGCATCTGGGCCCGTTGCGAATACTTAACTTCTCTGCCATAGCCTGGTTCGCTTCCAAATTGTTTCCATTGCTTGAGCGCTGGCAAAACACCTTACGGCCGTTCTGTTGGGTAGGGCAAAACATGCTGCCCGTGTTTGCCTCTCAGACTTGTTTGTCGCTGATCCTGTTGGCCATTATCGAACCAGGAAAATCAAACAAGCCGCTTGGGTCTGTTCTCGTTTGCATACAGTTGCTCAGCGCTTTCTTGATTGCTTGGATGTTTCACTGTAGAACGCGCAGTAGACAAATTCATGGAACTCAGCCCAGGCTAGCGACGAGCTGAAGGTTTTCCTCGCTTGTCACACTTCCCACTTCTATGTTGCGTGCCTTTATATGTCGTGGAAACGAGCTCAGATGCACGCCGAATCAATGCTGGACGAACTCGGGTTGGGAGGCAAAATCAGAGGGCGTAAGGACCTTCGGGGGCGTCGGGTGATTTTTGTTGATGACGAAGCAAATGAATATCGGACAATGTGCTTCACGATTGCGGCGAAGCTGGTTAGGAAACGTGGAGCCGATGTTGAGATATTAAAGCCCAAACCAGGCGAGACGCCACAAGTCAGGGTCGAAGGGAATTCACCTCAACCTGTGGCCCGCAGACAAAGCCCCGTCCGACGAAACCGCTCGTCTTAGCTGGTAATGGCTGCGCGCGGCGCCCAACTTAAGCCTGCGCTTCGCTTATTCCAGGCAAAGTTGAGCCGCTGCTTCGCGGTACCCCGTCTCAGACGTCATCTCGGGCAAACATCTCTAAGGTTTTCTCCAAGTCCTCTGGAGTATCGATGTCGATTTGACCTTCCGGCCAATCAATCGGTATCACAAGATCGCCTGCATTTTCCACAATTTTGCGCCCGCCCTGGTCGCCTTCAAGCGCCTTTAAATCCGGAAACCAATCGGCGCCAAACAAAAGCGGCGGGCCTAAGACTCCGGCGTAGCGCGCCGCAACGATCAAACGCAGTCGGCTGTAATCCTGATTAAGAAATTTGCAAACCAGCTGGGAACTGATACACGGCTGATCGGCTAGAACGAGCAGAACGGCCTTCGCGCCGGCCGCTTCAGCACGTTCAACTCCTATTCGGATTGAACTTGCTAAACCGGAGGTCCAGAATGGGTTAGTGACAATGTCGACGCCGCAGTCGCGGATCGGTCCGACACAATCTCCTGCATTGCTGCCAAGCACAACGATCACATGGTCTGCGGGAGAAGCAATGACGGTCCGTACCACTTTCCGCAACAATGGTTCGCCGCTAACTTCGACCAGTTGTTTTGGCCGACCCATCCGACACGATGATCCTGCAGCTAAGATAACGATAGCTGTTGGTCCCATAGATCCGTTTCCCGCATAGCGTGAATAGAATACCCCAGATGAGTAAGGCTGGAAGCAGATCTTTGATTCAGTACAGCCTGAACCTCAGTGACGATCGACAAAGCAATCTCCTCCGGCGCCTCGCCGCCTAGATCGAGCCCGACAGGGGAATAAATTTGCGAGATCTGTCCGCCGCAGTGTTCGGCCAATTGCTCCAGAACACGGTGTTTACGCCGGCGAGAGCCCAACAGGCCAATGTAACCATACCCCCGTTCGCTAGCCAAATTGAGCGCCACCAGATCACGTCCAAAGTGATGAGACATTACAACGCAGGCCGAAAGCTTGTCACCTATAGGCATCT
>JAFAXJ010000371.1 GCA_019241095.1 Verrucomicrobiota bacterium
GGAGCTGAAATCACTGCGGGGTTGACGGTAGCTTCCGGTTGAGCGGTAGCCGCCGGCGAAGGAGTCGTCTCTGGGGTGGCGGCAGCGGCCGGCGAAGGAGTGGTCTCTGGGGTGGCGGCAGCGGCCGGCGAAGGAGTCGTCTCTGGGGTGGCGGTAGCCGCCGGCGAAGGAGTCGTCTCTGGGGTGGCGGTAGCCGCCGGCGAAGGAGTGGTCTCTGGGGTGGCGGCAGCGGCCGGCGAAGTAGTGGTCTCTGGGCTGGCGGTAGCGGCTGGCGCGGCGCTTGCTTGAGGAGTCGTTGCGGGAATGTTTTCTGGGGTGGAATTTGGCGTCGGCTGCGGGGTAGGCGAGCCGCTGGGCCCACAGCTTTCGAAAAGGCAGACAGCGATGATGACAGCCCCGGTCCTAAGTAGCAAGGCTGCATTGAGCCGTTGGAAAAGGTTATGCATTTGTAACAAAAAGTCTTAGCAGACCGGTTTTCCAAACAGCAAGCCAGTACTTGAAGCTTTTCGATAGTGAAATGCCCAAGACGCTAATCACTATCAGGCGTAAGACGCTGCTGAGCCACCTCAGATCCAGCACGCAATAGCTAATGAACTGCTTTTTTCAGATCGGAAGCTAACTTCCAAGATGAAATCCTGCTTTCTTCATAGTTTCTAAGTGCCTCGGGATTGATTAGATCCTGGATTTTTTTTCCAGCCAGGATATCGAGTACTGCGCTCGTAGCTGCTTCTGTTATCCTTGCATTTGCCGCGTCGCTCAAGCCGGCAGTGTGTGCCGAGCAGATTAGGTTGGGGATGCTATCAAGGTGAAAGGTCGGAGGCTCTGTTTCAAAAACGTCCAGGGCGGCCCCTGCTAGCTCTCCTCGTGTAAGTGCAGCAAAAAGCGCGCTCTGATCGACAATTCTTCCTCTCGACGTGTTGACCAGGAAAGCTGATCGTTTCATTTTAGATAGTTGCGCAGCATCGATTATGCCCTTTGTTTCGGCCGTTAAAGGTATATGCAGAGTAATGATGTCAGAGGCGCTCAGAACTTGATCCAAACTTAAGGCCCGTTCTGCTCCTTCGATCATTCTTCCAGAGCGACTGAAGTAGAGGATTCTAGCGCCAAACGCACGAAGGCGTAAAATGACTTCCTGACCGATTTCGCCAGCTCCAACGACCCCGATCAGTTTGCCCCTGATCTCGCTCAGCTTCACGGTTCTCTCCCACCGTCCCATCTTGACCCAGTGATCTTGCTCGATGACTTTCCGGGTTAGAGCAAACAACAGAGCTAGAGTATGCTCTGCTACTGTGCTGGCATTCAACCCTTTCGTAATTGATACACAGATTCCATGTTCGGTCGCCGCAGCGATGTCGATGTTATCATAACCAACGCCCGTGCGAGCGATCACCTTGAGATTGGGGCACGCATCTAAAACTTTTCGGCTGAACGGATCGGTGCTGGCAATTGCTGCTACGGCATCTCCTACCAGCTCTAACAGTTCATCTTCAGATCGGGTAGAAAGCTTCGGATGCAGCGATATTTTGTATCCTGCTGACGCAAGGCGTTTGCCGCAATCATCATCATCGACGGGATAACCAGGCCAGCTAACAAAGATCTTCGAAGGTTGCGACACGCTGATGCTCCTTACGCGAAAAGAAAACTGTGCAGGCAGGAAGGGGTCAACTTACTGACTATCTTCCGGTCCCCGAAACCTGCCTTGACACTGCGGGTTTGTATTCATGCCAATTGGTACTCTGCTCATATGCATCAGCCACCTGCAGGATAGTACTCTCATCTAATTCTTTACCTAAGATCTGAAGACCGGCTGGTAATTGAACGCCCTCAAGATTAACAAAACCGCAAGGTATGCTGATACCGCAGATTCCTGCCATGTTAGCCGCAAGTGTAAAAACATCGGCAAGATACATGCTCAACGGATTATCCGTTCTCTCACCCAATTTGAAAGCGGGTGTAGGAGAGGTTGGGCATACGATAGCGTCGACCTGACTAAATGCCCTTGCAAAATCATTTCGGATTAAAGTTCTAACTTTCTGAGCTCGGAGGTAGTAAGCATCATAGTAACCTGAGCTGAGCACATAGGTTCCCAAGATGATTCGCCGTTTGACTTCCTGACCGAAACCTTCTTCTCGGGTTTTTCCGTAATGTGCTAGCAGCCCCCCTTCAGCCTCGGCTCTAAACCCGTATCGGACGCCGTCAAATCTCGCTAGATTGGCCGATGCCTCTGCCGGTGCAATAATATAATAACTACTTAGAGCGTATTCCGTGTGAGGTAAAGAAACCTCGACGAGTTCGGCGCCTAAAGATTGCAAATGATGAATAGCGGCAAGCACCAAGTTTTTAACCTCCTTATCTAACCCCTCCACGAAATATTCGTTCGGGATTCCGAGTCGGAGGCCTTTTACACCTTTATCTAACTTACTGGTGAAGTCCGGCACTGGCTCGTTCAAGGATGTGGA
>JAFAXJ010000395.1 GCA_019241095.1 Verrucomicrobiota bacterium
ATGAACCCGGAAGGCGTTTCTCGGGCCTTTTGCCAGAAAACCGATCCCACTGACCCCGCACGCATTGCAGAAAAACAAAGCTCTGCGAACGTGAAACTCCTGTGACACGATGGTGAGTCGCTGTAACCCAAACACCTGCTTTGCTCGAATGATCGATTCAGATGTGCGAAATCCTTTCTTGTCCAACTTCAATGCATTTTCAGGTACGCCTTGCGCAAGAAGCGCCTTTTTCATGTCACAAGGTTCATCATAATTGGGGCTTTCCGCATGCCCGCTCAGTAATAACTGCTGCACTTTCCCTGCTCGATAGAGCTGTGCGGCGGCGTTGATACGGTAGTGAAAGAATTGGTTCGGCGCAGAGTTGCGCAATGTTTTTGCGGTTCCCAGAACTAAGCCAACCTGATTGCTTGGAATCAACTCAAGGGATCGGAACAGGCGAAACCTTCCTGCACAATGGACCCGTACATAACAGCCGATACTAAAGAGGATCGAAAACGCGATCAGTTCGAAGTTCTCATCAAGGGCGAACAACGGATGCTTTCGTTTACTCATCGCTAACCAGTACCGCAACGAAACAGAAGAAATCCGCCCTTTTCTGGAGGAGGCGAAAGTAAAAAGATTGTAATAATGGGTCAGATCTCCCTGAGCAATGTTCGCAGCTTAGTTACAGACCATTGGCCAGGAGCAATTTCTTCTGCGATACATCCGTATACCAGGCGAGAACCTAGTCGAGCGAGGATCAGGCGAGAAAGTTTCCCTAAGGAACCCATGCCCATAGCAGCCAATTGATTGGTTTTACCACCTTTTAAAAAATAAACGAGGTTTTCTATGTCACTCCAATCGTTCACTCTGGTTGCAACCTTAAAAATGCGGTCTGAATGGAGACTCGCTTGCGAAAGCTTGCTCTTCAGTTCACTGACATCAGGGGTTTTCTGGAAATCATGAAACGATATGATCAGTTTAATCCCTGAGGATTCTGCTTCATCGATCAAAGCTGAAAACCGGTCGATATTCCGCAGTTCAACGTCAATGTAATTGCATGCAGGCAGCCATAGTTTAAAGAGTTTTATACGCTCTTCTTCTGAAAGCCCATGAGCTCCTCCTTCGGCAGGGTCTCGGACCGTGACGATCACGGGAGTTGGAAGCTTAACTGAAGACGGCACAATCTTTGCTGAGTTAAGATGTTGAAATAAATCGATGCGAAGTTCGCAAATATCAAAGGAGCCAGGTGATAGCGCGCAAGCGTCCTCAAGATCCCGAGCAGATGCGATTACGGCGACGACCGAAGAGTCGCTGACATCTGATGGGATAAAGACCGGCGGCATGAATAAAGCAAAGTCTACGTTAACTGGCGAAGTGCAAGTGTCCGGAGCGAGTTCCAGGCAAAAGGTGGTGATGCTGGGGAGAAGGCAAGAGTTGAATCTCCAGCTTAATCAACTGATTGATGCCGTCTTACTGGTGCTCTCACTGTGGGGAGCTCATACAATCAGAGGCTCACTCAGTGGCTTTCAAGACCTTCCTGAGATCGAGCCGTTTAAGGCCTTTCTTTGGTTAATCGTTCTGATAATGCCTTTCGGGCCCCTCTTTCTGGATTTGCAGGGCTTTTACAATTTTCCTGCCCAGAAATCAGTTCTTAAATCTCTGGCTCAAATTCTGCAGGCCTTGCTATGGCTAGGAGTTCTCATTGCGGGTTCGGCAATCGCCTTCCGTCTCAACATCAATAGCCGATCAGTACTGGTCATCTATGCTTTTTTGAGCTCTGCTGTGCTCCTTCTTAAGGAGCGCATCGCGGTCGCTTATATCAGATCACGAGCTCGCCTGGGAGAGTATCGTGAGAAAGTAATTCTCGCCGGGTCCGCTGACGAGGTTTTACAGCTTTCAAGCCGGTTTACAGAAGACCAACTAGCTGAGATCGAAATAGTAAAGCAGATCGATATTTCCAGAGAACCAATGTCTGAGCTTGTGCGCGCATTGCACGAGTACTCGGTGGGACGCGTAATTTTTGCAGCAGCTCAAACTGAGCTGCAATTAGTGGAGAAGGCGGTGGCTGCCTGCGAGATCGAAGGTGTTGAAGCATGGTTGTTGGCCGACTTCATTCGAACCTCAATTGCTCGTCCGGCATTTGATATGTTCGGGCCGCAACCGATGCTCGTATTCCGCTCTACTCCCGACACTTCCTGGGAGGTATTGACCAAAAGAACCATTGATTTAATTGGATCTTCAGCAGGGTTAGTTTTTCTGTCGCCTTTGATGCTCATTGCTGCTCTGGCAATCAGATGCACCTCACCAGGCGCAGCTATTTTCACCCAAATGCGGGCGGGAAAACACGGGCGGCCTTTCCGGATGTTTAAATTTCGCTCTATGTATTCCGATGCCGAACAGCGCAGGCACGAGCTGGAAGCGTTTAATCAAATGAGCGGCCCGGTGTTTAAACTAGAGCGCGATCCGCGAATTACTCCGCTGGGCCGAATTCTTCGTAAATATAGTATTGATGAGCTACCCCAACTAATTAACGTATTTCTTGGTGAAATGAGCTTGGTTGGACCAAGACCATTACCTCTTTACGAAGTCGCTAATTTTGCTAATCCAGCTCAGCGCCGGCGCTTAAGCGTTAAACCTGGTCTAACATGTCTTTGGCAGATCAGCGGACGAAACGAAGTGAAAGACTTTGAGACGTGGGTAAAGCTTGATCTCCAATATATTGATAATTGGTCGATTTGGCTTGACTTGAATATCCTCTGCCGAACGGTTCCGGCCGTTTTATTCGGATACGGCGCCCGGTGAAGTGCAAGGTATCATCCTTGAAACGGCTACTTTTTGACTACGTCCAATTAGTCCCTACGGGCCTCAAAAGGTCAGGAACGCAGTCGGTAGAATCTGAGTGCCTCAATTCGATCGCTAAGCAGGTCTAGGGGATAAACGTGATCACTTCGAATCGACGCAGGGTCCGCAATCAAGTAGCGGAACCCGGCTTTACCGCTAATCACAACAAAATGAGTGATCCCGCTTGGCAATCGAAGACGCACGATGACGGGATTACCCTGCAGGAGGTTTGAATCGATGAGATAAAAAGAAGGTTTATCTTCGTATGCATGTCGCGCTACACTCGGCGGAAATTCCGCTGCCTTCTCCCAGTACAGCCAGCCTTCCGGAGTGTAACCGTTTTGGCTGGACAGGAAAGCGTTAAGAACCCCCGGATCGACCTTCTCGCCGTAAAAAGCCAAAACCATAGCAGCAGAACTGACTGCGCATCCTTCCGCTCCCACGGTCGAATCTGTCGGACCGAGAGCGTCGTTTGCCCAGCGTGGATCATTCTGTGCGAACTTCGGCACTGGAAGACTCATATTGAAATACAGGCCGCCGGAGGAAGGGATCTCGGCACACCGAAAATAGTAGAATAAACCCAGGGCGATGATCGTCGATACGATGATTAGGCACCCGATGAGAGTTATCCAGCGCCAGCGAGAACCGTTTTTCAGCACCGGCGTTTCTTCCGTAACCATCTGCTTTCTGTTGGACCAAAATGAAGCTTAGC
>JAFAXJ010000408.1 GCA_019241095.1 Verrucomicrobiota bacterium
TCTAAGCTGTATGATAACAAAAATCCGGTTCTTATTTTAGACGAGCCGACAACGGTTCTTTCCGAGGATGAAAGACAAACTCTTTTCTCGATCCTTCGCGATATTACAAACCAAGCTTCAACTGTCCTGATCTCTCATCGGCTGCAGGAGATAATCGACAACTCGGACCGGATCGTGATTTTAAAAGATGGCAAGAACGCGGGTGAATTCGGATCCGAGCGCCCGAGTATTCGGAAAATTGAAATGATGATGGTCGGCCGCACCTTAGAAACGGACCGCTTCCGCGAATCCGAACAGCTGGAGCCTAAGGAGGAGGTGGTGCTAACGGTCGAGAACTTGAGTAAACAGGGAGCATTTGAACCGATCGATTTTTTAGTAAGAAGAGGAGAAATCGTCAGCTTGGTCGGCCTCGTCGGATCCGGCAAGGAGCAACTCTGCAGGTGCATAGCGGGCTTAGAAAAACAGGACAGCGGCTCAGTACTTCTTGGCAGTAGAAGACTCGTCGCAGGACTGCCGCGTGATGCTGTAAACTCAGGGGTCGGGTTTGTTCCAATTGACCGTCGTAATGAGGGGCTTGCTTTAGGCATGACCGTTTCTGAAAATGTGAATTTGCTAGTGTTAAACCAGCTGAAGGTAGCAGGCCTGCTTAGTCCAAGGCGCGAAAAAGAAAATGCAGAGCGATGGATTAAGGGTTGCCAAGTAAAGGCTCCGTCCTATTCGACAAGGTGCGCTAACCTGAGCGGAGGTAATCAACAGAAAGTCGTTATGGCAAAATGGCTAACATCGGAAATTCAATTTCTAATAATCGATCATCCGACTCGGGGTGTTGACGTAGGAGCTAAGGAAGAGATTTATCGATTGATCCGAAAACTAGCAAACGATGGCATGGGCATGATTATTATGTGCGACACGCTTGAAGAAGACATTGGTCTGTGTAGTCGAATGTTTATAATGAAAGATGGTCGTTTAATCACGGATTTAGCTTGCCCGGCATATCGAAAACCCAACCCAAGCGACATTATCACTTTGATTGTTTAAGGGCGATATTTTGCAGTCATTAGAGGAATTCCAGCGTCATGAAGAAAGAGGAGTCGTCAAGTTCGCAAGGTGCGACGATCCTCCGGCACAAATGGGCTCGTGTACCTGCAATCTACTTCGCAATTACTTTTCTGGCACTGTTAATAGCACTATTCACAATAGGGAACCGTAATTTTCTTTCGGTTTATAACCTTAACACGATAGCCAGTTATACTGCCGTCCTATTAGCGGTTGGGTTGGGTCAGATGAATACCATCCTGATTGGTGGAATTGATCTGTCTGTTGGCGGGCTTATTTCGTTCATTTCCGTTCTGTTTATAATTTTTCTGAGAGTTGTAGGAGCTTGGGCATTTCCGCTTTGTCTTGGCATCGGGGTCTTAGTGGGCTTGATAAACGGCAGTCTTCTAACACGGGTTAAGATCCCTTCTTTTATCGCGACACTAGGCACGGGAGGGATTCTCACTAGTCTAGCGCTTCTTATCTCCCCCTTACCGGTGGATGTCCCTTCGGCTAATTTCGGCAGTTTAATGGTCGTGAACGGCACAATGTTCGGAATACCTAATCTTTTTGTGCTTGCCATCCTGGCATTAGCGTTCTTTCATTTCGTTCTCCGTTACACGACTACGGGCAGGAAAATTTTTTATATAGGCAGCAACATAAGAATGTCCTGGATGTCGGGAATCGACATCGGAAAGACGCGCAACTTCGCTTTTATGCTGTCCGGGCTTGGAGCTGGGATTGCGGCAATCATGTCGTCCTGTAGCCAGTACGGAGGTGATCCCACATCAGGGGACGTCTATATTCTTCAGTCGATCGCTGCTGTGGTAGTGGGTGGAACTGCGCTGACTGGCGGAACCGGGGGAGCGATTAACACGTTAATTGGAGCCTTGATTTTAGGCGTGATGGAAAACGGAATGAATGTAGTTGGAGTTGATGCCTATTTCCAGCAGACTATTCTAGGTATAGTGATCATTGCTAGCGTAGCGCTCACCTTTGACAGAAGTAAAACTTTGACAGTCAAATAGTTGAGCCAATTCGGGCGATGCGCCTGTATTCATTATCCCCGACTTCCGGGCATTTGAAGGATATACCCTAATGAACCTTCGATTGAGACGTTTACGCTTACAAGAACGGTTGTAGTCGCCTGCAGCGGACCTCGGAACCCGCTTTGAAGGCTAGCGCACGGTGGCCCTCGAACTTCATCTCCTGGATCCAGTCGGCGGCGGGCAGCTCCGGAACGCGGAGCGCCATAA
>JAFAXJ010000475.1 GCA_019241095.1 Verrucomicrobiota bacterium
CGCGCCGATTGTTCCTCGATGTGCACCTGCATTGAGTAACCCGAAAGTTCCTGTAGAAGTGCGCACATGAACGAACTGGCGCCGGGTTTGCGCCAGTGTGCGTAAATTCCAATACTCAGCGTAGACATGCTAGGAATTCCTTGTTTCCCTTTGCGCCTAGGATGGGTGATTCAATACACCCGATCCATTCCCGATCGAGGGTTCGGGTCACATAGTTCTGTATCTTGCAAACAACTTCATTCCGATCCTGTTCGTTCCGAATAATTCCACCCTTGCCGACTTTTTCAGGCGCAAGTTCAAATTGTGGCTTGATCAGGATTACCACGAAACTTTTTGGTTCAACGCAGCTCAAAGCCGGTTCAAGCACTAACGTCAACGAAATGAAAGATACATCAATAACTGCCAATTGTACTTTGATTCCGATCTTTGAAGGCTCGAGATTTCGCGCATTGAAATGCTCGTACGCCTTCACTCGCGGATCGCTTCTTATTTTCCAAGCCAATTGATTATAACCGACATCCACAGCAATCACGACCTTAGCTCCTCTTTGCAGTAAACAGTCGGTAAAGCCTCCTGTCGAAGCTCCAATATCGAGACATATTCGATCAAAAACTTCGATCCTGAAATGATCCAAAGCCGCTTCCAGCTTGTATCCCCCGCGACCTACATACTTCTCTGAAGTTGCCAATCGCACCTGGGAATTTGTATGTACAAGAGCGCCAGGTTTATCCACAATTTGTTCATTGACATAAACCTGTCCGGCAAGAATCAGTCTCTGAGCTCGTTCCCGGGACTCACAAAGACCCTTTTCGACCAGGTGTTTGTCGATACGATTACGCCTGCCTTTAGCCATTAACTCGTAAAGCTCCACGTAAGAAGGTCGATTTAATTTAACAAAGAAAACGATCGGCTGATAGCTCTCGATTTGTTTATGTCGTCCGAAAATTTAAAAGACCAAATCAAGGAGATGCTCGTGACCAATCTGATGCTGCGCACTCCGAAAGAGGAAATCTCTAATGAACTATCACTTTTCGGTCCGGACGGTCTCGGCTTGGACTCAATCGATGCCCTTCAACTCGTAGTCAGTTTGGAAAAAAGTTTCGGTGTTGGCGTTCCTAACTCAGAAGTAGCGAGAACCGCTTTAGCTACTGTAAACAGCATCCACGATTACATTCTTGAACAGACAGCGAAAGGTTGACGCATTTCGAACAGGCTGCGTGCTCAAATGCTGAAATGTGGCGAACCCTTTACACACCCTTTAACAATGTTTACTCATTGTGCTGGCTCGGTTCACAGCGTTAATCAGCTGGCGGAGCCGTCCGAAAGTTCTCCTGTGCGGACGGCCTACCAACCGCGCCAAGCGATATATCTCTGGCTCATTTTTCTCTTCCTTCAAGGCGCGGCTTGCACGCAGCGGCGAGCGGTTAAATAGGTCCGAAAATTCCTTGTTCAGGTCTTCCAGCGCTTGGGGGGTAATCTGTTCTTGAAGTCGGATGATCAGGTCAGGACCAGCCCACCGATAAGAATGAAAGTTTTGGTAAAACCGAAGAACCTCCTCAACTGCTTTATCAATGTCGTCGGTAAGATGAAAAAAGCTGAAATCCTCGCTTGAGATCATCCCTTGGTCTAAAAGGTGACGACGAAGAAAGTCTATCCAAGTCTGCCAGTAGGAACCATCTTTCTTATCAACCAGAATGATAGGGATAATCCGCGCCTTCCCAGTTTGCATCAGAGTAAGACATTCGAAGCCTTCGTCCATCGTTCCGAACCCGCCCGGAAAAAGTGCGATCGCGTGCGTTTCCTTCACGAAATTAACCTTTCGGGTGAAAAAATAATTAAAATTCACCAGTTTCGGATCGCCCTCGATAATCGGGTTGGCTTTCTGCTCGAAAGGCAACCGGATATTTAGCCCAAAACTATTTTCCCGCCCTGCACCTCGTTGGGCTGCACCCATGATTCCATCACCTCCCCCGGTGATAATCATGTATCCTTGCTGTACCATTTTCAGCGCAAAAAGCTGAGCCGCTTTGAATTCTTCGGCTGATTCTTGGGTCCGAGCAGAACCAAATATCGCTATTTTACGCGTCCCTTGATATGGGGCGAAGGCCCTGGAGGCTTGGCGGAGCTCTTTTAAGGAGCGATTGATCAGTTTCAGATCAGGGACAGGCACTGCATCGCTTCCCATGCGCAATGCCGTGACGATCATTTCCGCGATAAGTTCAGGCGATCCCTTAATTCCCCAATCCTCTACTAGCTGCTGGATGCGGCGATCGAACTCTGGATCACCAGACGAAGCAAATGAAGTTTGAAGGGCATGGATGCCTCCAGCAGTGAAATCAGGCACGTCACCCATTAGATCGAGTTTAGACCGATTGCAACTTAAGCACCGGCAGGGTGAGGTAGGGTCGGACCTCCGGGGTCACCGCCCCGCTGCCCGCAGTGCGCAGGGCTGGCCTACCCTTTCAGCGGAGGTCGGCTTTGTCGCTTACCGGCGATCTGGTGGCCCATTCCCGGGGGGTTGGCGGGTTGAGCAGCACCTCTACACTCCCCGTGACAATGAAAAGTTTCTCAGCTGACACTGTGTTCTCGTTGTGCTATGTGCTGCTCTCCTCGAAGAAGGGCTCTCATGATCGTCATACTAAGACCTAACACGCCTAAAGAGTTAATCGAAGAAGTCATCAAAGAAGTCGAGAAACTCGGCTATACTCCACATCCCATCCACGGAGAGCTCCAGACGGTAGTCGCAGCCATCGGCGACGAAAGAATCCACCACACCCTCGAGTCATTGAATGTTCTGCCGCAAGTGGATCGGGTCATTCCTGTCCAGAAAAGATATAAACTCGTCAGCCGAGAATCTAAATCCGAAGACAGCGTCATTGACGTGGATGGAGTTGCGATTGGCGGGCGAGAGTTCGTAATCATGGCCGGACCTTGCAGCGTCGAGTCGGAAGATCAGCTTCTTTCGACTGCAAAAATTGTCAGGTCCCTTGGTGCAAAGATATTACGCGGAGGCGCCTACAAACCTCGGACTTCTCCCTATGAATTCCAGGGTCTCGGCAAGCACGGGCTTCGTCTGCTCGAGACTGCTCGGAAGGAAACCGGGTTGAAGATCATCACAGAAGTCCTCAGCGAGCGAGATGTCGAGCATGTCGCCGCATCAGCTGATATATTGCAGATCGGTGCTCGTAACGCTCAGAATTATCAGCTTCTTGTTGAGTGCGCTAAAACCCGTAAACCCATCCTCCTAAAGCGCGGAATGAGTGAACGGATCGAGGAATGGTTATTGGCTGCCGAGTATATTCTTTCCAAAGGCAATCCGAATGTTCTGCTTTGTGAGCGGGGGATCCGCACCTTCGAAACCTACACGCGCAACACTCTGGACCTCGCAGCTGTCGCTATAGCGAAACGTGAATCTCATCTTCCGCTCATCGTGGATCCGAGCCAGGGATGCGGCCGGGCCGACCTGGTGAAGGTTTTGTGCCGCGGCGCTCTCGCCGTTGGTGCAGACGCACTGCTGATTGAGGTGCATCCCTGCCCGGCTGAAGCTCTGAGCGATGGCCAGCAACAAATCGATTTTGACGTTTTCGCA
This sequence comes from Verrucomicrobiota bacterium, assembly GCA_019241095.1. Taxonomy (GTDB): domain Bacteria; phylum Verrucomicrobiota; class Verrucomicrobiia; order Chthoniobacterales; family JAFAMB01; genus JAFAXJ01. The sequence goes on from JAFAXJ010000475.1 coordinate 3,590, forward strand.
CAGCTCATTTCCGAATTACGTCCGATTCTGAATGCAACCGGTCGTATGTTTGTATAGAGAATGAATTTTGAAATTTCATTATTGCGCATTGAATGAACCGCCTCTTTGACGTCGCAATTATAGGTGGGGGACCTGCGGGGTCGGCAGCAGGATCGCTGTTGGCGAAAATGGGCCGAACCGTGGTGATCTTGGAGAAAGAAAAATTTCCACGATTCCGAGTCGGAGAATCAATGCTACCCAGAAGTTTAGATATCCTTGAGCGCATAGGAGTTAAGGAGAAAATCGATCAAGCCGGATTTATCGTTAAATATGGGGGCGAGATCGTTTCCGCCTGTGGGGACAAAACCGTCCGATACTATTTCCGGAACGGCCGTAAAGCAAAGCGCCAGACCGCGTATCAGGTCCTTCGTTCTAAATTTGACGATATTCTTCTTGAACATGCCCGAGAAACGGGTTGTGAAGTCAGACAAGAGACTCGCGTTGACACTGTTGAATTCAGCGAAGATGCCGCCACGTTAATTCAAGGAGATCGGACGCGAGTTCGTGCGAAATACATTGTCGACTGCTCGGGGCGCAACAACCTGATAGGGAACCGGTATGGATTAAAACAACCAATATCCAATTTGAAGAAGTATTCCGTTTTCGCCTACTACGAGAATGTCGACAGGCTTGATGGCGAGGAAGGAACTTTAACAAGGATGATTCGGGCGAAAGATCTATGGATCTGGATGATTCCGCTTAGTGGAGGTCTGACGAGCATCGGAATTGTCATGGACTTGGAAAAATTTCAAGC
>JAFAXJ010000519.1 GCA_019241095.1 Verrucomicrobiota bacterium
GGTTGCGCGTGATGGCGAGGAATATTGCCTGACTCACCTGCCACGGTAATCGGCACGCGGGAGTCATTTTGCTGTACCTGCGCTGAAACATCCTTCACTTGGGATGCAGCACTGAAATTCTGGGCCCGGGGGTGTCCAAACAATGGTAGCCTGGTAAGGATTCCCAGGGCTCGCTCCCGTCATGGACCGGAGATCGTAGCCCAGCAGTTCAGTGCTGAGTGGGTTTAACTGGATGGGCGGCATATGATCTAAGGACGGCGGTATGAATCAACGCACTCAGGATTATTGATATAGCACCCGGACGAGCGCTTACCTTCGTTGGCTGCTGAATTCCTGATCAGTAAACTGTTGGTTACAATCTTTCGCTTACCGACGGGACTCGGTGATCATGAGCTTAGCTGGTCAGGAAAAATCGTTGAAACTCGCGAAGTTTTTCAAACGCAGCGCCAGATTCCAGCATCTCTATGGCAAGTGGAATACCTTTCTCCATGCGACTGGCTAAACCAGCAATCACCAGAGCCGCTGCCGCGTTAATTACAATAAAGTCGCGTTTAGCACCTTGGTCGCGATTGGAAAGAATTTTCAAGAGAGTTTCGGCATTCTCTGCGGGGGTGCCTCCTCTCAACTCGTGCAACCCCGCACTCTGAAACCCAAGCTGATCCGGAAAAAGGTAAAAATGGTTTAGTGAATCTCCTATTACTTCTTGGACATATGTTTCACCTGACAAAGAAATCTCATCCATACCTAGACCAGGGGCGACATGACCATGTACAACCCACGCCTTTGTTCTGCCTACTGCCCTTAAGGCAATCGCATACTTTTCGATGATCGTGGACGAAAAAACCCCGGTGAGTTGAAATGCCGGCCGGGCAGGATTCAACAACGGACCAAGAAGGTTAAAAACTGTAGCAATACCTTGCTCTGCTAACTTTTTCCGCACAGGAGCAATAAATCGGAACGATGGGTGATACATCGGAGCGAAAAAGAAGCCCACACCCGTGCTGTGAATGCAGTCAATCATCAGATCCATGGGACACTGGATGGGAATACCTAGTTGTTCGAGGATATCTGCAGATCCAGATCGGGAAGTAATGGCTCGATTGCCGTGTTTCAGCACAGCTACCCCGGCTGCCGCTAGAACAAAGATGCAAGCGGTGGAAACATTTATCAACTCCAAACGGTCGCCTCCAGTTCCGACCAAATCTATCGTCGGCCGTCCATCCAGCTCCAGACGAGGCTTAATTGAAAGCTGCAGAAACGCATTTGCAAGTCCACCCAGCTCTTCCCCACTCTCGCCCTTCCGTTTCAAGGCAATCAGAAACGCTGCCTTACTGCTATCGGGTATGTCCGGATCGGAAAGCTGCTGAGCTGCCAGAACCATCTGATCTGGCAACAGATCTATGCCCTGTTCTAATTGTTCGATGAGATTGTTCAATATTGCTGTAGTGAGACATTAAACTCCACCAAGTGGTAATGAACCTTTCGCGGCCTCTTTGGATTCATGATCTAGAATATCGCGAATTCCAACCCGGAAATTTGTGATTCCTGGGCGCCAACCCAGCGCTCGCAATTTACCATTCGAAACTCGCTTGCTACTCCAGCCCCGCTTACGATTCAAGTCACGAACTCCGACGGGCGGCAAAGGTAGACCTAACTCTGAGCAGACATATTGGAACCACTCGAGTTGGCTTACGGGTTCATCATCAACAAGGTTGAAAATACCGCTGCACCTCTTTTCTGCCAACAATAACAACCCGGAAACAGCATCGCTTTGGTACAGCATATTCATAATCCTTTCGCCTGCTCCGTCCAACAGCGCCTTGCCTGCTCTCAATCTTTGTAGTGGGACGCAACGGCCAGGTCCATAGAGCCCCGCCATCCGGGCGACTGTCCCCGCACTGTCCAGCACTGCCTTCTCGGCTCGTAATAAAATCCTTCCTGTCTCGTTGCGGGGATCGGTAAAAGAACCTTCGTCGACTAAGGATCCATCCATCTGTGCATAAACCGAAGTGGAACTAGTAAAAATGAGGTGGCCGAAGTCCAGGGTGGAGCGCAAGTTGATTATGCCGCCATAGAATACCTGTTGGTAAGCGTCAGCGCCGCCCCGACCCGAGCTGGCGGTGTGAATGACAATGTCAAAAGCGCGCTTTGGCATTTTGAGGAGGTTCTCTCGGGCTCTAATATCAACAGCCAAGACGGGAAAGGCTTCCCTATTAAGCTCAATGGCTGAAACATCTGAAAGAGTGAGCGCGCTCACGTGACAGCCGCTTTCCGCAAAGCGGCGAGCGAGCGGGAGACCTATAAATCCACAACCAACAACAAGAACAGAAAGTGGCACTGGGTATCATATATCGAATGATGAACGTGTACTGCGAAAAGGAGACGAGAAGCCGGGAGTGGAAGCCAGGGAAAGGAGCCGAGGGAGTCGTACCCGAAAGGTCGCAAATGACGGACAGGGTTGCGTTCTGTTGATTCCCCTCGTCTTCGTACATTTGTGTGCTATATTGCGCCCTCTATGGCTATTCAGAAGAAAAACGCTTTCTCTCGTCGCCTGCCTGACCTAGTCACCGAAGAACTCGTGTCTGTTTTATCTCAGAAGAAGTCCTTTGAGTTTAAGCAACTCTTTGAGATAGTGCACGAGAACTTGCGTCAACGGAATGCAGCGAGCGGCGGTGAAGAAATGTTGCGGTTACGTGCTTACGAAAAACTTCAAAATCTGGTAGCCCGCGGGGCGGTAAAGAAAACAGGAAAGTCCTATAGAGGTGATTCTGCCGCGCTTGCCGCAATGGCAGCAGCGAACTCGGCGCAAGCAGCAGCAGTGGCCGCAAAACCGTAATTACTTATGGTGCAGGACTATCTGCCGATCTTGTTGCAGGTTATTGTCGCGATCGGATTTGCCGGCGTAGCCTTACTTGCAAGTGTTGTTCTGGGGCGTGTTGGCCGGCGTAACCCCACCAAAGATAGTGCTTATGAGTGCGGCATGATTGCTAAAGGGGAGCCCCAACCGAGGTTCAGTGTCAAGTTTTACCTGGTGGCGATGCTGTTCATCCTTTTCGACATTGAACTGGTTTTTATGTATCCGTGGGCAGTGGCTTATCGCGACTACATAGCCACATATAATGCCTGGACCATTTTCGGTAGCATGTTTGGCTTTGTTTTCATTTTGATGGTCGGATTTGTGTATGCCATCAAAAAAGGGGCTCTCGATTGGAAGCGCTAGAGCGTATCAGTGGAATGTCTCTTATTGTTGATTATCCTGGCTATTAGTAAGTCGTAAATTTTGAAGGTGCTGGACTTTAGTCGGCTCCGGCTTGAAGACTAAGGGTGGGTTTGCTTTGCATATGCAAGCTCACCCTTTTTGTGTGTTTAGAGATTACAGAACATGAGTGGTCCCATCGACTCACCTCTGGTAGCTAAACGTGTGCATTACGAAGGCAGGGTTCAAGGTGTCGGCTTTAGATTTTCCGCGAAGGAGCTTACGACCGGCTACGAATTGTTGGGATGGATCAAAAACTTACCCGACGGCCGTGTAGAAATGGTGATTCAGGGCGCTGCCGCTGAAGTCGACGGATTCTTAGATGCCATTCTTAACAGTCATCTTCGCCGATATATCAAGCGCTTTACCGTAACGGACATTCCTGTCAGTTCTGAACTGAAACTGCAGGGATTCCACATCTGTCATTGAACTCGTTCCCTTTCGCAATATTGTTTCTGTCTCGGAGACATAAAAGACTCGTAACCGGTTCAGCGACAAACTCACATGCGTTTCGCTATTTTTGGCGATATTCACGCCAACCTTGAAGCATTGGAAGTAATCCTCGCTGACGCACGGAACCTGGGCGCAACCAACTTCATCTGTCTAGGTGATGTCGTGGGATACAACGCTAACCCTCACGAATGCCTTGAGATAGTTCAATCTCTGCGATGCCCAGTTGTGAAGGGAAATCATGATGAGTACGCTGCCTCCGATTCTTCGCTAGAACATTTCAACCCCTTGGCCGAACTTGCGATCCGGTGGACTCGAGATCAACTCGAACCTCGAGAACGTACGTGGCTCGCTAACTTACCTCTGATCTCAGAGATCGATCAAACCACCATTGTACATGCAACACTCGACGAACCCGCCAGTTGGACCTATGTATTAAACCAGTTGGATGCGGCATCAAGCTTTGCCAACCAGACCACCGACCTCTGTTTTTTTGGCCACACTCACGCTCCGAGAGTGTACGTGCAGGAAGATTCTGTGACTGGGATGCCTTTAGACGAGTTGGTTCTTGAGCACGGGAAGCGCTACTTTATCAATGTGGGCAGCGTCGGACAGCCAAGAGATGGTGATTGGCGAGCCGCCTATGTCATTTTCGATAGTCAGACAAGACTAGTTAAACTCCGGCGGTTGGCTTACGGCTTGCGGAAAACGCAGGAAAAGATAGTCGCGTCAGGTCTCCCCCCCAGGCTTGCAGAACGCTTGGCGTTCGGGAAATGACATCAATTCTGATCGTAAAGCCAAGTTCACTTGGTGATATTATCCACACACTGCCGGCAATTCATTTCCTGAAAAGAACCTTTCCGAAAGCTGACCTACATTGGATAGTAAGCATCGAATCGCTTCCCCTGCTCGAAGGAAATCCTGACCTTACAACCCTTATTCCCTTTCCTAGGCATAGATTTCGAGGATGGAAGGGAATCATCGAATTTCATCGCTGGTGTGGAACCCTTGTTAAGCAAGAACCAGATTTGGTCCTTGATTTCCAAGGTTTGCTCCGGAGCGCTTGGATAGCTCGATGCGCTCGCGGCGCGAAGGTTCTAGGCATGTCGGATTCGCGTGAAGGAGCCCAGCTCCTCTATCATGCTCGTGCAGTAGTCGGACGCGATCAGCATGCAGTGGATAGGAATCTAGCCTTGGCAAGATTGGCCGGCGCGAACGTTTCCGGCCCGGTCTCCTTTTTGTTACCTGACGGGAAACATGTTTCCTTGCCAGTTAGGGATTTTATCCTGCTGCATCCCTATGCGCGTGGAAAAGGCAAATCTTTGACACCTCGAGAAATCTTTGAGCTTACAGAAGCTCTCAACCCCTGGCAGGTCGTCATCGTTGGTCGTTCCAGAGAAAAACCTGGCCTTAGTAAAAACAGTATCTCGCTAGTTAACCAAACAGATCTGCTCGAGCTGATATGGTTGTTCCGAAAAGCAACATTCGCTATCAGTGTTGATAGCGGACCGGCCCATATAGGGGCCGCCGTGTCACGGCGACTTTTAGCCGTTCACACCTGGACTGACCCGTTGCGGCACGGCCCCTACAACCCGGAGGCCTGGGTCTGGAAATCTGGGCAGATTCTGCGAGTTCAAGGCCTGGCGAACCTTTCCGTGTCGAGAGAGATCAGGCCTAAACGCGACATCAGGCCAAAGCCTTTGATAATTGCAACTTTCGTGAAGGAACAACTATGCAATAAATCAACTGAGCGGTAACTAGTACTATGCCTTCATTTGATGTTGTCTCTGAAGTCGACAAACAGGAGGTCGATAACGCCATTAACCAAGCTCGAAAAGAACTTCTCACCAGGTTTGACCTGAAGGACAGCAAGGTCACCATCGACTTACCCGAAGAGAATTTGATCGAGGTTAAGGCTGCGGATGCAGCAAAACTCAAGTCCCTGGTAGAAATAGTCATTGCCAAGTTGGCGAAAAGGAATGTCGATTTGCGAAATGTTGAGCGGAAAGAGCCTGCTATCTCTCCATTAGGCCTTGCGCGTCAGGAAATCAGTATTAAACAGGGTCTGGACGGCGAAAAAGCAAAGGAAATTGTAAAAGCGATAAAGGCTTCCGAGATTAAGGTCCAGAGCCAACTTCAAGAGCGCCAGATTCGCGTAACTGGCAAAAAGAAAGATGATCTCCAGGCTGTGATCAAATTACTGCGGAGCAAAGATTTCGGAGTTGGTTTGAATTTCGCAAATTTCCGAGATTAATTTCCTAGTAATCGTGAAGTCGCACTTACAAGCACTGAGCTTAGCTGCTGTAACATTCTTCCAGTGGAGTGTGAATGGGCTAGCGTATGAAATCGGCGAGAGTAATGCTTCCAGAGCATTGGACCAGAAAGTTTCCTGGCCGGTTATTCAAATAGGCGTTTATCATCCAGACGACAAATATGACGAGCGTTCGGCCAATTTCTATGACAGCAGAGATCCCGATCGCTATTTTACCAGATATCCTGACAAATACCTTCCGACTCCCGAACAACGGAAAACGGCCCTTCAACGTGTCGCAGCCTTTTTCGAGGCAATCTTCCATCATCGACAATCCGCCCCTAAGCACCATTATATCGCGATAGAGACATTAAGACCGAATTCTCGACAGCTGTCTCTTTACAATTTTAGAAGGGCCGCAGCTATTAGAGAGGCCCAGGCTAAGAAAACAAAATTAGCTTCTCATTGGGTTGCTCCAAAAGAACTGCACTGTGTGATGTTGTTCGACACGCAATCTCTCCAACTCGTTGGTAATAATTGCTATTTCATCCCGCACATTCCGCCCAATGGCGAAACGGTTAGGTTCGATACAATAAACGCTGAGTTTGTCGGCTCGCGCTAATAAAAAACCGGGATTGGCAAAGAGGCGTTCGGAAGGTTTATCTCCAATTTTCTATGAATCGATGTGGGCGTGCGCCTCCGCGTACCCTGACCATCGTTAGATTTGATGCGAACTGTCCTGGAGCCGTGCCACTACCTCGGTACGAAAACGTATTTGCCGCTTGCTTTGCCCTCATTGATCTCCCGATAGGCATCAAGCACCTTCTCAAATCCAACCGGAATTGCATCCTTTGGCGGAACGAAATCTCCTGAGTCAAAATAAGGCAAAAGTTTATCGAAAATTCTACCGGCTTCCGCAGCGGAAATATTTACTGAATCGACTCCTCTCAGACAAGACTCGTTATGATAGAAATCTACTAGATTGAACGAGACCCTTGGTTCGGAACCTGACGCAATGGCAACTTGCCTGCCTCCAAAAGCCAACGTCTGAAGACAGGGCTCGAAGAGTGGTCCGCCAACAACATCTAAAACAACATCTACACCGCGGTCGCCCGTTTGTGCTCGCACCTGCTCAGGGAGAAGCCCGCTACCTAGATCAACCCAGCCGTCGAAATATTCAATAAGTGCCATCCTGACTAGGTCGGTGTGGGTTCTTACTGTACCAATCACTCTGGCTCGGCAGACTTTTTTGGCGATCCTGGCAGCCGCATCTCCGACTGCCCCGGTCGCGCCAGTGATCAAAATGGTTTCTCCTTCGCCCAGTGCGGCAATTTCGGCTACTGCTCGCCATGCTACCAAATAAGGAATTCCTATACAGGCAGCCTCTTCGAAGCTCAGAGTGATCGGTTTCGGCTGAACAGCTGCCAAAGGGACTGCTATCAGTTCAGCATGGCTCCCGTCTCGTGTAAAGCCGAGGTCGCCACCAGTTCCGAAAACTTCGTCTCCGGCGTTAAAAGTTCCGGTCCTATCTCTCAGTATCCCTGCAAAATCTCGCCCAGGTATTCTTGGCGTCGTCGTTTCGCGCATCGCTCCCAGAACGTTTTTGACGTCACTCCGATTAAGAGCCGCCGCCTTTACCTCAACAAGAACTTCCCCGTCGCGAGGTTTTGGATTCGGAAGATCTCTAACTTTAAGATTCTCAAGCGAACCCGTTTTTTCAAACCAAAGTGCTCTCATAACACCCTTCAACCTCCCTGGACTGGAGGCATCAGCGAAATCATATCGTTTTCGTGAAGAACATAAGCCCGCGAAACCCAGTCGTTACCAGCCGCGATTAACAGGTGCTTATCCCAACAGTGAAGATCGGGCTTAAGCGCAAATAGCTGATCCAGAAGCTCCTGCACTGTAACACCAGAGCAAACATCAAGCGAAGATGGACCGCCAACATCGCGAAGCTGAGAAAAGTACTGTAGTTTGATTTTCATCATTTCAGGATTCCGAGCAGCGGCAAATTTCGATATCGTTCCTGGTAATCGAGGCCGTAGCCGACAACGAACTCATCCTGAATTTTGAAGCCAACGTAGTCCGCTTCCAATGCCTTCACTCGCGATTTCTGCTTGCTCAGCAAAACGCAGCATTTGAGGCTCTTTGGGCTGGTTTCCTCTCGAATTCTTGCAATGACAGCAGCCAGAGTATTACCGCTATCGAGTATATCATCTAATAACAGGACATGACGGCCAGACAAATCAGGCAAGAGTCCGCTTTCGAAAGATATCTCACCAGTACTTACCATTCCCATATAATAGCTCTTGACTCGTAAACAATCTAATTGCAAAGGCAGCGGAATCCGGCGAAGCAAGTCCGCCATGAATATCAGGCTGCCGTTAAGAATCGCCAGCACTGTGAGATCTAACCCTTGATAGTCGTGGGTAATTTGTGCAGCAAGTTGGTCAAGACGAGCTTCGATTTCGTCCTCGTTGAAAAGAATTCGATCCAGATCATTGTGCATGTGACTAGCCCGAGAAATGTGTTAAGCGCAGCTCTTTTGCGCAAACCGTCGTATCAGCGTGGTCAGGCGACTTTTGATAGTTGTCCGTTAAAGCGATACCGTTAGCCTCTGCCAAGCCGACGATCAAATTCTTTGTCTGCAAGTCGACCTAGACGAACAGAGTCCTTAGATATCAGGCACGTAAGGAACTACACAACTGTCAGCTGCAAAGATGGCGTTTTTGGTAGTCCTATACAGGTTGGGAGGACAGTCCGGCAAGACGTAATCATAGTCCTTAAACTCCGGGTTCAGAGCACCGTCCAGAATTTGATAGATCTCGTTAGGAGGCAGACTATGGATTCGATGCTCAACCCGAAGCAGCTCAATAGAAGCTGGCAAAAGATGAAGTCTCGGCAGGTCGGTGAATCCGGTCCACGTCACTACTTCTTTCACCAGCGCCTCATCAAGACTGAATCTAATCTTCCCGCAAAGGGCATCTTCGAAAATCTGAGAAGTGCTCCGTTTACCATGGATTGTGTGATCTCGCCAGCGGTCCGGCCGCATGAGCCAGAGACTGGTATTTGACTGCGGATCTAAATCAGCGACGAGTAATTTTCTGCACGCGGCTCGGCCAGCGTCGCTCCAATATTCACTACGGTTGCCGGCTCCGCCTTTGAAGTTGATAAAAGCCAAAATTTTGGAACTCATTCGATCTTCGATCGCAGTGCGCATGAGCATGGCCTCGCAGGCGATTACTTGCGAGAAGCTCGTAACGGCGGCACGCCCATATTCGCCTCGCAATTTCAACGTTTCCCCACATATTGCAACGCTTCCAGGGATGATTTACGAGAGCATTAACGAAGCCGATTACGACTGTAAGTTGCGGGAAATGGGCAACTATCTGTGGGACTTGGAGCAGGAAGCCGATTTAGCGAACGCCCGCGGCGATCAGGAGAGCGTCCTGGCCGTGGAACAAAAAATCCTGCGACAAGCCGATCGGGCGGTCAGCTTTGCACGTCTTCCCGGACGTCATCAGATCCTGGCTGAATTTGTTGCTGGGCTTGGTTATCGAATGATCCACCATTGGGCAAAAGCGGCCGACCGTTTCGAGCAGGTAATCCGTTATTCTCCTGAGAACGCCGAAGCGTGGCTTGAGCTTACCTGGTGTTACGCCGAGTTGAAAGACTGGGCCAAATCTGCGTCGTGCGCACGCAAATCGATCAATTTTTTTCCAAGGAGTTCAGCAAGTTGGGGTAATTTAGCAATCTCTCTCATCCATCTCGGCGAGCTTGCCGAAGCAGCAGAAGCTTTGACGCAAGCGATCCGTTTGGAGCCGGATGATGCGCGAAACGAGATTATTGCTTCCATGCTGGGCGAGCAAAGAAATATCGCTTCTGGCCACCCCTTATGACCGGATTAGCCCTACGAGGATAGCCGCTTATGTTCCGCAGGTCTCGTCGATTGCCTGCGAGATCGCGCTGATTCCAAGGGCAATTTCATCCTTCTGGACGCACAAGGGCAGCATCAGCACGATCACATCGCGAATGGATCGCGTCAGAATGCCATGTTTGCGAGCGGCGTGACACACTTTACTGCCCATTTGCCTTTGCCAATCGAAAGGACTTCCATCCGTATCGCCAATTTCAATCCCTGCAATGAACCCGCAGCGACGGATTTCACGGACAAAACGCTGCTGTGCAAGGTCTTTCAGCCGATCGGTAAAAAATGATATTTTTGGCTGCAGATTTAATAAGGTTTCTTCTTCTTCAAAAACGTCGAGATTAGCGATCGAAACCGCACATCCAAGCTGATTGCCGGCATAGCTATGACCATAAAAAAAGGTTCGCAGCTCTTTGTACGAACCCAGAAAAGCCTCAAATACCCGGTCAGTCGTGAGCGTAGCAGCCAGGGGCATATAACCGCCAGTCAGTCCCTTCGCTAACGCCAAAAGATCCGGTATGATTCCCTCACCTTCTAAAGCAAACATTTTCCCAGTCCGACCAAACGCGGTCATCACCTCATCAAAGATCAGCAACACGTTATACGTGTCACACCATTCCCTTAAACCTTTCAACATACCCTGAGGCCAAACGCGCATTCCAGCAGCTCCTTGAATCATCGGTTCAATGATCAGTCCGCCAATCCGACAAGGATTCAAACTATCCAACTGTTGCATTGAACCGACCCGTGTGACTGAAAAATGATGATTCTTAAACCGTTCGTGAAAAGTGCTAATTCCACTCAAGCTGGAAGCACCCAGGGTATCGCCATGATAGGCATTTTCAAAAGCAATAAACCCTGTCTTTTCAGGTTGCCCATTCTGTTGGAAGAATTGAATCGTCATCTTTATGGCCGCTTCGACCGCAGTAGAGCCGTTATCGGAAAAGAAGACTTTCCTCAAAGTGTGGCGTGGCAGCAGCTGAACGAGTTTCGAGGCCAGTTCGATAGCAGGCGGGTTAGTAAATCCCAGGAAGGATGTGTGAGCTATACGCTCAAGTTGTTGGCGGACGGCGTCATTAAGTCGAGGATGATTGTGTCCATGCACGTTCGTCCAAATAGAAGAGTTTCCATCCAGATAACAGCGTCCCTTGCTATCCGTAAGCCAGCACCCTTGGCCTGAAACCAGTATGATTGGTTCTTGCTGCATCCATTCACGCATTTGCGTAAACGGATGCCATACTAGCTCCTTGTCCTGTCTGACCAGCAGGTCTGCCCGTTCCGAGCTGATTATCGGGAGTTTTGACCCGCTCACTCCTGCCTTTCTCTTCTTTGAGCTAGTTCACGATCAGCCCATCTCACATCCTCATATGCCGCGCGTCGACGTTGGTACTTTCGAAACAGGACGTCACGAAATTCGACCAGATCTTCCAACAGTGGCTGGTCATAATAAATCCACCGTTCTTCGTCGGTTCGCTTGGATTGAAATTTCCAGGCGCCGCCTCGTTTGATCACACGGATCTCGCGTTTGATGCCATCATTTAGCCTTTCGGTCCAGGCATGCCGATTGTGCACAGCCAATAACTTTAGATTGCAGCAGTTAATCGTCCACGCTAATTCGTGTCCCTTGACTGCTAGTCTAAAGCTCTGCCTCTATTGTTTAGGAACCGTACTGATCGGTGCGAGCGTGGCCCCGCTAGCCTATTGGCTAGGCGGGGCTGCCTCTCATTTGCATGGTTTCGAGTTCCTCGCCCGGAATGAGTTCTCACGCTTTTTTGATCGCTCCATATTGTTCGCCGCGATATTTTTGCTTGTACCGGTCATCCCTTGGATCGGCCCATTTCTTGCATTGGGCTTCTGCGGAAATCGCCGTTTCCTGCCTCAGCTTTTAGCCGGGTTTCTACTAGCAACATTTTGCATTGGCACCCTTGCCGCAGGTCTACTGGTTACCAGACTGGCCTGGTTAAAGCATCCGCTGCCTTGGGCTGTATTGCCGAATTTGCTGATAACCGCCTTCGCTGTTTCCTTGATTGAAGAAACTCTGTTCCGCGGTGCATTTCTTGGGATTTTACGCCAGTCACTGTCCAAATCCACGTCAGTGCTCATCGTTGCTGTGCTTTTCTCAACCATTCACTTCATTAGACCCGCCCGCGACCAAATCGCTGACGTGAGGTGGTACTCCGGTTTCGAGCTCCTGCCAACTGTGTTCTGGCAATTTTCCAATCCGGTTCTGTTGGTCGGAGGATTTACAACGATACTCATTCTTGGGCTGATGTTGGGCCACGCCGCACTTCAAACCAGATCTTTGTGGCTGCCGATTGGCCTGCATGCAGGCATTGTCTTCGGCAAAATCGCTTTCAACAAATTCAGCAAACGCTCCGAGGATCTATCACCTTGGATTGGTCAAGATTTGACGGTTGGATTTGGACCGATTCTGATTCTGCTCTTTCTCTGGGGTTTGACTTGGCTATTAATACTACGTGATCCCCGTCCTACCCTCGATTCTGAGCACAATTCTTGAACTGGTTTATCCCTCGAAGTGCGTCAACTGCGGTCGATCACTCGGGCCCGGAGGACAGCTCTGTTTTACCTGTCGTTCAACCCTCCTTCGAATCAACCCGCCGTTCTGTTCGATTTGCTCAAGACCGTTTGATGGTGAAATTCAGGGCGGTTTACAGTGCCCGAACTGCGACGACTTTCCGAAGGCGTTTGATTGCGCTGTAGCCTATTACCGCGCTCAAGGAGTGCTTCGCGATCTAATTCATCGGTTTAAGTATAGCGGAGAGTTCAATCTCAGGCGACTTCTCGCTGAGTTTTTGCTCGAGGCATTGAAAGATGAGCGCATGAGGAAACCGCCGATCGACGCTTTCGTTCCTGTTCCGCTTCACTCGGTCCGGTTTCGTGAACGAGGCTTTAATCAGGCGGAGGCCTTGGCCGAAGGGTTAGCCAAAAAGAGTGACGTTCCAGTTTTGAAAGCGCTGCAGCGGAAACTAAACACCGCGACTCAAACTCGGCTTGACCGGAAAGTTCGAATTCAGAACTTGCGAAACGCGTTTCGGATGCGCGACCTTGTTTCGGTTGAAGATAAACACGTTGTACTCGTTGATGATGTGTTGACGACCGGCGCTACTCTGCACGAATGCGCGCAGACATTGTACGTTGGCGGTGCTTCTTCCGTGCGAGCCGTGACAGTGGCGCGTGGATAGTTTTTTCCTATGGCAGTATTCCCGAAACCATCACTCAAATTGCGAACAGACAAAAAGCGGGAAATACCCGAGGGTCTCTGGCAGAAGTGCCCTGACTGCGGTGAGGTCATTCACAATTTGGAGTTAGTTCAGAACCTGAAGGTCTGCCCCAAATGCGATTACCATTTTACGCTGTCAGCAAGAGAACGAATAAGCAGTCTAGTTGAAGAGAGCAGTTTTGAAGAATTTGATGGAGATATGTCGTCCGTTGACATTCTTAATTTCAAAGGGGTCGCTAGCTATTCGGAAAGACTTAAAAGTTATCAAGAAAGAACCGGCATGTTGGATGCCGTAATCACCGGTTTTGGTCAAATCGAGCAGCATCGGGTTGCTGTAGCGGCGATGGATTTCAACTTTCTCGCAGCGACCATGGGCTCGGTGGTAGGTGAAAAGATCACCCGACTCATAGAACGCGGTACTTCCGACAGGCGACCTGTGATCATCGTCGCGGCATCTGGTGGCGCGCGGATGTACGAAGGTATGTTCAGCCTGATGCAAATGGCAAAAACCAGTGGAGCTCTAGCCAGGCATTCAGAGACGAAACTGGCCTACATTTCTGTTTTAACGCATCCCACGACTGCAGGGGTTATGGCAAGCTTCGCTTCATTGGGCGATCTCATTATCGCGGAACCGAAATGTATGATTGGTTTTGCCGGCCCCCGAGTCATTCGAGAAACAACTCACCAGGATCTTCCGCCTGCCTTTCAGACCGCCGAATTTCTTCGGGATCATGGTCTAATCGACAAAATCGTTCATCGCAAAGCGTTGCGATCCACTTTGACGACCTTGCTGTCATACTTGTCTGTCAATTGCTGAACCGATTTGAGCCGTACGTTTCGCAGTGTGAAACCTTCTTACCAAGCAGCACTCGATTGGCTATTCAGTACTCAGAATTTGGGGATCAAGCTAGGGCTAGAGAACTTCCGCTTTCTGCTGAATGACTTGGGAAATCCTGAAAAAGACCTGAGATGTATTCACGTTGCGGGTACGAACGGTAAAGGCTCTGTTTGTGCCATGCTGGAATCGGTAATCCGGGCTGCAGGGCTAAAGACCGGGCTGTTTACTTCGCCTCATCTTGTCAGATTCAACGAGCGTATTCAGGTAAATGGCGTCCCGGTAGAAGATGAATACATATCTACAGCGATATGCCGTTTGAGATCATTGATCGATCCTCAACGCCACTCCACATTTTTCGAAATAACTACCGCAATTTCGTTTGAGTACTTCAAAGATTCGAAAGTAGATATCGCAGTCTTAGAAACCGGACTAGGTGGACGCTTGGATGCGACGAATGTAGTGACGCCCGCGGTTTCGGTTCTGACAGTGATCGATTTGGACCATCAGAAAATCTTGGGCCCAACGAAAGCAGCTATTGCTGAGGAAAAGGCCGGCATCATAAAGCCCAATGTACCTGTAGTTTCGGATCCTCAATGTGAAGAGGTTCGGGCTGTAATAGACCGTGTGGCTGCCTCAAACAATAGTCCCCTGTTTTACGTCGACAAACCCTGTTCGGATTATGTTATCGGCTTGGCAGGCTCTCATCAGAAACTGAATGCTGCGATTGTAGCCGAGGCTTTGAAACAGGCTCATGTGCCTGTCGCTGAACAAGCACTGAGGAAGGGTCTACAATGTGTCAGCTGGCCAGGTCGTTTTCAACAGATCCGGGATCGGATCATCCTGGATGGGGCTCATAACCCCCAAGCGGCAAAACAGTTGGTCGCCACATGGACCGAATATTTTGGACAACAAAAGGCGAGTGTAATCTTTGGTGGACTACTCGATAAAGATCTTTCCGGAGTTATTGGAGCAATCAGTCAAATTGCTCAACGTTTCGCGCTGGTTCCTATCCAAAACTCCCGAAGCCCCAACCCGGTCCACATCAGAAATTTGATTCCACCGGAGTTCGAAGTGGAAACGTTTTCTTCTGTTCCGAACGCGTTTGCAGCGGCGCTGAATCATGTCGAACCTGTGTTGGTGACAGGTTCACTTTTTCTGGTTGGAGAGGTGCTGGCGTTACTGGATCCTAAGTACGGGAAAATTCAGAACAGCGACC
>JAFAXJ010000052.1 GCA_019241095.1 Verrucomicrobiota bacterium
TCAGAGCGTGCTTTTTGGCCAGGCGATGAAAGAGAGCGCCGAAAGGATGGATTCAGGTCTCTCCTTTGCTTTGGCTGGAGAGGAGCAACGAGGCAGCAGTTTGTTCCAGACAAACGCCTCTATATTCGCGGATAACCTTCAACGAGAACTCGGCAACATTACTGTCGCTGGAGAAGGAGAGGTGGCGGACAAGATCAAAACATCTGAAGCCCGGTATTTGCAACTGGCCAGATCCTTTTGGGAAAACACTGATCCTGCCAGTAGACGAACGCTGTATTTTTCTCAGCTCCTGCCCCTCTTTACCGAGATTAAAAACAACTCTCAAGAGATTATAAGGCTTAACCAGGAAAATATGGTTGACGCTGATCGCCAGGCGAGGGCTCTCAGCCGAGCGTCAAGTCGCAACCTCGTTATACTTTTGCTACTTGGAATGGGTTGCGCTGTATTTCTCGCTTACGCGCTGCAACGGGCGATTTTGAAACCTATTCAAACCTTAACCGGTTCCGCAAAAGAGTTAGGTGAAGGCAATCTGGACCAGGTTGTTCCGATCCAGTCGAAAGATGAGATTGGATCGCTTGCAGCCGCGTTCAACAAGCTTGCGTCCAAACTGCGGGCTTATCGGCAGATTACTACCGACCAGATTTTGCAAGCCAGGCAGATGACCGAGATCACTCTGTCGGCCTTCCCGGATCCCGTTCTAGCGGTCTCATTGGCCGGCGAGACGACCTTCATGAATCCTGCCGCCGAGAAGTTGCTAAATAGTCTCAACATTAAGAACGGCTTGCCGTTGGCAGTTCAGGAGGAGGTAGAACAAGTTCTTAAGGGAGGTCCCGATTCCGTACCGATCAGTTTTGAAAATGCTGTCCCAGTGAGGTTAGATGATCATGAGGCATTTCTTTTGCCGCGCGTGATTGGGATGCGTGATGACGCCGGAAATCTCTTCGGGGCGGCTGTCGTCTTACAGGACGTAACCCGATTCAGGTTATTGGACGAGGTAAAGACCAATTTGGTCTCTACTGTTTCGCATGAACTGAAAACCCCGCTGACCAGCGTGAGGATGGGGCTCTTTCTACTCCTTGAGGAAAAGATCGGAAGTCTCAACTCGAAACAGCTTGAGCTTGTCTTAGCAGCTCGGGACGACGCGGAACGCCTGCTGCGTATGATTAACGACCTGTTGGATCTCGCTCGTTTGGAAGCAGAAAAGGTTCCTCAACAAATGATGATTGTTTCACCAAAAAGTCTCATTGAGAGGTCCGCTGTCGATCTGAACGAGGTAGTGACGGCCAAAGACGCACGATTGACGACTGCTATTGCTCCTGACCTTCCAAATGTCGCGGTAGATCCACGTCAGATCGGGCACGTTTTCTCTAATCTGCTTTCAAACGCGGCAAAGCATTCGAAGGCAGGTCAGGAAGTGGTTCTTTCGGCCAAGTCTAACGGAAAGGTTGTCCGATTCACAGTGGCAGACCACGGACCAGGAATCCCTCAGCAGTTTCAAAACCGTATATTTGAAAGATTCTTTCGCATACCGGGCACTGAAAGTTCGGAAGGTATCGGGTTAGGATTAGCAATCGCGCGAGAAATTGTGGTTGCGCATGGAGGCAGCATTGGATTGCACAGCGATCCGGCAAAAGGAACCGAGTTTTATTTTGACCTTCCACCTGCGCATAACGGAGCCAAAAAATGACGGCCAGCATTCTTGTCGTGGATGACGAACCCAACGTGAGGCTGAACTATCGGATAGCTCTGGAAACCGAATCTTACGAGGTTTTCGCGGTCGATTCTGGTGAGCGGGCTATTCAAGTTCTTGCTGAACGAGAGATCTCGCTGGCCATCCTGGATATGCGGATGCCAGGCATGGACGGCCTGGAATTGCTAGAAAAGGTACGGGAGAGCGGAATTAACGTGCCCACACTTATTATCACTGCTTACAGCGATGTTCCCCACGCGGTAAAGGCGATGAAACTGGGAGCTATTGATTTTCTGCAAAAACCTCTTCGGCCTGGTGATCTTAGGAGGTTAGTCGCGGAAATCCTGAAACGCCATATTCCTTCATCGGAATCATCGGCCCAAGACTTCTCAGGGCATATTATCGCCGCAAAACGGTGTCTTAATTTACGTGCGTTTGCCAAAGCGCACCATCATCTCGCGAAGGCATTAGAGCTAAATAACAGATCGCCAGAGGCCTTCAATCTAGCGGGCCTATGTGCTGAGATGGTAGACGACATTGACCGCGCTAAGAGATATTACGGTCAGGCAATCAAATTAAACAAGAATTACGAGCCTGCTCAGCAGAATATGCGGCGTCTGTTTGAAGTATTCCATTTCGGCTCCAGTAAAGAGCCAGTCAATCTGGGAGATGATTAGGTCGTCTCCCTCGAAAGTAAACTAACATATATGTCAGATATCATCTATATCGGTGTAAGTATTGTCTCCTTCGGGATTTTAGGGTTATTCACGTGGGCGTGCTCGAAAGTTTAGGTAACACTCGTTTATGGAAAACATTGTTGTCGGGATCGTATCCATCGGCCTTATCTTCTATCTTCTGTTTAGCATTTTGAGACCGGAAAAGTTTTAGTTAACAATTAACTCTTACTAGCATTTTAGAATGAATCAGTCGGGTTGGCTTCAACTTATATTATATGTGGTGCTGCTTGTGCTCATCACAAAGCCACTAGGGCTGTATCTATATCAAGTGCTGGATGTAAACGGCAGGACATTTCTTGATCCGGTCATCCGGCCGATAGAGAACATAACATATCGATTTATCAGGATTGATGCGAGAAAGGAGCAAGGCTGGATTCTGTATACTGCCTCCATGCTCCTGTTCAGCGCTGTGACAGCAATTTTTACCTATGTGCTATTGCGATATCAGAATCTGCTACCCCTCAATCCGCAGAACATGCCTGCTGTTGTAGACCATTTAGCTTTCAACACGGCTTTTAGTTTTACGACTAACACGAATTGGCAGAGTTACAGCGGTGAATCAACAATGAGCTATCTTTCGCAGATGCTGGCGTTGGTGTGCCATAACTTTTTTTCTGCGGCGATAGGAATTGCTATAGCAGCTGCGGTAGTAAGGGGAATTGTTAGACATTCGTCCCAGACCATAGGAAACTTCTGGGTAGACCTTGTTCGCATCAATCTCTACTTGCTTTTACCAATATGCATTATCTATGCGGTGTTTCTTGTCGCTCAGGGCATTCCACAGAATTTCAAGCCCTACGACACTGCGAAGGTGGTCGAAGCGCAAACCGTGCAGGTTCCCAAGAAGGACGATGCCGGTAACCCGGTAAAGGACGCAAAAGGGAATGTCATAATGGTTGATCAGAAGGTCGACACCCAAAGCATTGTGCAGGGGCCTATCGCTTCTCAGATTGCGATTAAGATGCTTGGCACCAATGGCGGTGGTTACACCAATGCAAATGCGGCGCATCCGTTTGAAAATCCGACACCGCTGTCAAACTTGATCCAGATGCTATCGATCTTCGCCATTCCAAGCGCACTCACCTACTACTTTGGGCGCATGACAAAAAACCAAAAGCACGGCTGGACCGTGTGGGGCACTATGGCAATCTTGTTTGTGGCAGGAACCTTAGTTTGCTGGGCTGCGGAATCGGGTGGCAATCCTATGGTTCAGCATCTCGGGGTAGACGCCAGCGGCGGCAATATGGAGGGGAAAGAAGTGAGGTTTGGCATCTTCAATTCCGCGCTATTCGCAACCATTACAACCGACGCTTCCTGCGGCGCCGTGAATGCCATGCACGATTCATTCACGCCCCTGGGCGGTTTCGTCCCTTTGTTTAACATCCAACTCGGGGAAATCGTTTTCGGCGGTGTAGGATCCGGGCTCTATGGTATGATTCTCTTTATCGTTCTCGCTGTGTTTATCGCGGGTTTGATGGTGGGCAGGACACCGGAATATTTTGGTAAGAAGATAGAATCATATGACGTTAAGATGGCGTCGATTGCGATCTTGTTAATGGCATTTTCCATTTTAGGATTTTCGGGCTGGGCTGCTCTCACCCCATGGGGCCAAGCGGGAGTGAATAACAACGGGCCACACGGATTAAGTGAAATTTTCTACGCTTATAGTTCATGTACCGGAAATAACGGGAGCGCTTTCGCAGGGCTTACAGCTAACCCGTCGAATAACGATCCGCATTACGACATTACCCTGGCATTTGCAACGTTGATTGGGCGATATGGGATCATTATCCCAGTAATGGCTTTAGCCGGTTCCCTCGGCCGCAAGAAGCTGGTAGCCACAGGCGCTGGGACATTTCCTGTGACCGGGCCGCTGTTTATCATTCTGCTGATCGGCACGATCCTCCTAGTAGGAGCATTAACATTCCTGCCGGCACTGACGTTAACGCCGATTTTAGAGCATTTCCTGATGCTTAACGGCAAACTTTTTTAGTCCATACCTAGCATAGTATTATGGCTGTTAAATCTCACTCCATATTCGATCCAACTATTATTGTACCGGCAATCGGAGACTCTTTTAGGAAACTGAATCCGATTAGCTTGGCAAAAAACCCTGTGATGTTTGTTACCGAGGTTGGGGCGGCCATCACGACCTTCTTAATCATTGCTGGGCACGGCGGCAATTTCGGCTTCCAGTTGCAAATTTGTCTTTGGCTTTGGTTCACCGTGCTTTTCGCGAACTTCGCAGAAGCCATGGCGGAGGGCCGTGGAAAGGCACAGGCAAAAGCTTTGCGTGCCACGAGGACCCAGACGTTTGCTAATCGGCTAAAGGCGGACGGAACGGTTGAGAAGGTAGCGGCCAATCACCTTCGTAAAGGGGATATCGTCGTGGTGTCGGCAAACGAATTGATCCCCGGGGATGGCGAGGTCATCGAGGGCGCTGCGACCGTAGATGAGTCGGCAATTACCGGTGAATCGGCTCCGGTCATTCGTGAATCAGGCGGAGACCGGAGTGCTGTTACTGGCGGAACGAAAGTGCTGTCGGATCAAGTGAAAATCGAGATAACCTCCAACCCAGGCGAGACCTTTTTGGATCGGATGATTAGCTTGGTCGAAGGCGCAACGCGTCAGAAGACTCCGAACGAAATCGCGCTTACTATCCTTTTGTCTGCACTAACGCTCATATTTCTGATCGCGATGATGTCGTTAAAGGCCTTCGGTATAGCGTCGTCGGTCGATTTCCCAATTTCCGTGCTTGTAGCTCTCCTCGTTTGTCTGATTCCAACGACGATTGGGGGGTTGCTAAGCGCAATTGGTATAGCAGGTATCGACCGATTGGTTCAAAAAAACGTCCTCGCAATGAGCGGGCGGTCAGTCGAGGCCGCGGGTGACGTCGACGTTTTATTGCTGGACAAGACCGGAACAATCACGATGGGCAATCGCCAGGCGACCGATTTCCTGCCTGCGCCCGGCGTGACAAAACAGCAATTGGCTGATGCCGCGCAACTAGCCTCTTTGGCCGACGAAACTCCAGAGGGAAGATCAATCGTCGTCCTGGCGAAGAACTACGGTATCCGCGCGCGTGAGTTAGGCGATATGCCGGAGATGACATTTGTTCCGTTTACAGCGCAAACGAGAATGAGCGGCGTCGATATGAATGGTAGCAGCTACCGAAAAGGAGCGGCCGACGCGATTCGCAAGTTTGCCGGGGGCAAAATGCCGGAGGCCGTTGAGAAAGACGTAAAAGCTGTTTCGAGTTCCGGCGCTACGCCTTTGGTAGTCGCTAGTAAGCAGACAATACTGGGTACGATTCTGCTAAAGGATATAGTAAAAGGAGGATTGGCTGACCGATTTGAACGCTTTCGAGCAATCGGCATTCGAACAGTGATGATCACTGGCGACAACCCACTGACAGCAGCGGCTATCGCTAAGGAGGCTGGAGTAGACGATTACCTTGCTGAGGCGAAGCCGGAAGATAAGCTTGCACTCTGCCGTAAAGAGCAGCAAGCCGGTCACCTCGTTGCAATGACTGGTGACGGGACTAATGATGCGCCGGCTTTAGCTCAGGCCGATGTTGGGGTAGCGATGAACACCGGCACCCAGGCCGCAAAGGAAGCCGGCAATATGGTGGATCTTGATTCGAATCCTACCAAGCTCATTGAAATCGTGGAGATAGGAAAGCAGCTTTTAATTACAAGGGGTGCGTTAACGACTTTCAGTATCGCGAATGACGTTGCGAAGTACTTTGCAATTATCCCTGCTATGTTAGTAGGCGTTTTTCCTCAAATCGCTCCATTGAATGTCATGTTTTTGAAGTCGCCGGAGAGCGCGATTTTGAGTGCTGTCATCTTTAATGCCCTGATAATCATTGCTCTGATTCCGCTCGCATTGAAGGGTGTAAGATTTCGGCCATTAGGAGCAGCCAGAATCTTACAAAGAAATCTGCTGATCTACGGCGCTGGCGGCATTGTACTACCGTTCATCGGCATCAAGCTAATCGATATGATTATCAGCGCTGTGCATCTGGCTTAACATCTTTGTAGAGGAACTGATTATGAAAATATTTGTCAAGGAATTATGGACCGCTTTGAGTAGTACAGTCGTGCTTTGTTGTGTCCTTTGTGGGGTTTACCCTGTTATTGTCTGGGGTTTAGGGCAACTCCTGTTTTCTCATCAAGCAAACGGCAGCCTGGTGCAAGTGAACGGTCAGATTGTCGGCTCCGAATTAATTGGTCAAGGGTTTAGCGGAGCTAAATACTTTCATCCGCGCCCTTCGGATGCGGGGACAGGTTATGATGGCGGAAATTCGGGCGCGTCTAACCTTGGGCCAACCTCGCAAAAATTGATTGATGGAATCAAGGCTAACCTCGTTGCCTATCGCCAGGAAAATGGGTTGCCGGAGAGTGCGGTAGTGCCTGCCGATGCTGTGACCGCTTCCGGAAGCGGTTTAGATCCACATATCAGTGTGGAGAACGCGCGTCTGCAGATCGCTCGCGTAGCGAAAGTGCGATCGCTAAGCGAAGAGGTCATTCGTTCAGCAGTCGAACGGGCTATTGACCGGCCTTTTCTAGGAATAGGCGGCGAAGCCGGTGTGAACGTGTTGAAGCTGAACCTGGAGCTTGAAACGTTAGCTCAAAAAAAGCCCTGATCGGAGACCAGGAGCCGGGTGATCTACAAGACTTCCGACCGCCGGACGCCTCATCGGCTCTGGCTCCCTCGACCTTTGACTGTCGGCTTTCTCTGCAGAAATTAAATATCGATGACAACTGCTGAAACTGTGAGAGGCGGGCCGGATGACTTTCTGTCGATTATCCGGCGTCAGCAGTTGGGCAAACTGAAGATCTATCTCGGCGCATGTCCGGGAGTCGGAAAGACTTACCAGATGCTGATTGAAGGCAATCGTCTGCGAAAGCAAGGGGTGGATGTTGTAATAGGTTATGTTGAGCCGCACGAGCGACCAGAAACCACCGCGCAGATTGGTGAACTTGAGATAGTTCCGCCTCTGGTAACCAAATATCATGGAATCACGTTGAAAGAGATGGA
>JAFAXJ010000135.1 GCA_019241095.1 Verrucomicrobiota bacterium
CGTTAGCATTCCACCTGCCCCAGATACCCACACCGTCAGCTTGCCCCTTCACCGCCAAGCTGTCAGCAAGCGATTCGTCCATATTTGAATCCGGCAACATCGATTGGAGAACCCGTATAAACACCAGATAAGTAGCGCCCGAGCAAAATGTGCGATGGGTTGCGAAAGGATTCACTAAGAGTCTGCCATCATGAACAAGAACAGCTCTTTGAAGCTCCCGGCAAGCTGTCGCCGAGGCACTGTATCCTCCGCCAACGGGCATTGTTTTTATAACAGACAGGACGACTCTGTTCGCTTCGAAGCCGGAGTCAGATAACTGTTGGCCTTCAGCTGTGGAGCACAGAATGGGGAGCGTTATCAGGAAGAAGAAGAAGAGACTACGCAGCATTTGGCAAACTGTATAGGTAGCCGGTTCATACGAAAGTTCAAGGAGAAGGGGAGTGGGGATAGAACAAGAAGGGGTCTGCATCTCTGACGCCGAGCGGTCGATAACGCTGAAAATCGCAAACATGAGTGGAAAATGTTTTATAAAACAATAGTGTTCTTGCGAACATTTATGCCAAGCTTAACTCCAAGGCAGCAGCAGGTCCTCGACTTCATTCGACAGCAGCGCCGGAATACCGGCTACTCTCCATCAAGTCGCGAAATACAGGCTTATTTCGGATTTCAAAGCCAGACCGCAGCGATGAATCACCTTCGCGCTCTCGAAAAGAAAGGTTTTATTGAACGAACACCCGGAAAGGCCCGCTCTGCGGTCGATCAGCGGCAACGACTGTATAGCAGTTTGGCAATTCCATTCCTCGGCCACATCCCCGCTGGGCTGCCGGTTGAATCAACGGAAGCTGTAGATGCGGCTTTAGAGATCGAGCCAGGGATGTTCGGGATCAGTGCAGGAGAGCAGGTCTTTGCGTTACGCGTGCGCGGTGATTCGATGATTGGCGCTCAAATCGCTGACGGTGATACTGTCTTGGTAGCGAAGCGAGCGCCCAAGAATGGCAATATTGTGGCCGCGCTTATCGACGGAGAAGCAACGTTGAAACGCTATCTCATCCAGAAAGGCAGGCCCTTCTTACGAGCAGAAAATCCGCGTTACTCGGATCTGACGCCAGCAACAGACCTGATCATTCAAGGAATCATTGTAGGTCTGCTGCGCAAGATCTAAGTTTCTCTCTGCCCCGGAACGGCGAGATCCATAGTTCTATGTTTTCCACAGACTTATAGGATGGGTCCATTGCCCTTCGTTAAATTTCCTTCCGGTTTGAACGACTCTGGCTGGTGATCGTCAAAGCTCGCATGAAAAAACTTTCTGCGTTGCTGGCCATCTTTTATGTCAGTTGCGCTGCAGCCCAAGACAAGCCGGTGTTTGGGTATCAGGAAGTCGTGCAAAAGGCCGAGTCACTGTCTCATGAGGCCTACAGCGCGCAGGTGCAGGATTTATCGCAAGATCTTCAGCGCCTCAACTACGATCTTTACCGAAGAATCATGTTCTTAACAAATCGCTCGGTCTGGCCTAGTCTTCCTTATAGACTTGGTTTTTTTCATCCAGGGTACCATTACAAACAGCGCGTTCGGCTTCATGCGATTGAGAGTGATAGAATTCGCGACATCCCTTTCTCGCCTGACTATTTCCATTATGACCAACCGATTCGATTCACAGGTCACGAGGGTTTTGTTGGCTTCAAAGCGTTTGTACCATCTGCTGAAACAGAACTTCAGGACGAGTTTCTCACCTTTTTAGGCGCAAGTTATTTCAGAGCAGTTGCGAGAGGCTTGCATTGGGGACTCTCCGCTAGAGGCCTTGCGGTCAACACTGGAGTAGATGGCCCTGAAGAATTCCCGGACTTTCGGGAGTTCTGGATTCAACGTCCAAAACCGGAAGATAAGAAGTTATGGTTTTATGCCTTGCTGGATAGTCCAAGTCTTACGGGCGGTTATGAGTTTGTGGTCCAGTATGGAGACATCACCTCAATGGACATAAAAGCTACCATTTTCATCAGGAAAAAGCCAAACGTGTTAATTCTTGCCCCATTGACCAGCATGTTCTATTTCGGCCGAAACACGGTGAATAAGCCAACCTTAAAGCCCGTCTACCAATCTGCTGCTAAAAATCAGTTTTCAATGGAAAGAATGGACTTTTTCAGAAGAGAGTTTCGCCCGCAAGTACATGATTCCGATGGTCTTTTGCTTGACACACCGTCGGGTGAAAAAGTTTGGGCTCCTCTGAAGAATCCCCGGCAGGTGACCGTCCGACGATTTTTGGACACAGTTTCTTATTCCCTCTTACAAAGGGATCGCGACTTCAATGGTTATCTGGACGGGGAGGCCCAGTATGATAAAAGGCCGAGCGCAACCGTTATTCCGGGAACCAACTTCGGTCCTGGTTCGGTTCGCTTATTGGAGATTCCAAGTACCGATGAATACAGCGACAACATCGTTGCGGGATGGGAGGTTCAAAACCCTCCAGATCCGGGCGGCAAGCTCGAGTTTAGTTATCAGCTATTGTGGAGGGGGGATGAACCGAACGCGACTCAGTTCCGGGTGATCTCGACCACGGTTCGACCAGGACCGGGACCGAATGAGACTCGATTGACGGTGGAATACGCCAAACCGAACCAAGACGAGACGATTCCTGTTGCTGAACTCCGCCCTTTCGTCCTGGCCGGGCCAGGCGGCCAAATCCGGGATGTGCAATTTACGCCAACTGATCGGGGTTGGTTGGTGAGCTTTAGCGCCTTTAGTGATAAACCAGCTCTTGATCTTAGCTGCGTTATTTTGCGTCGAGACACGTTTTGTTCAGAAAAATGGGTATATCTGCTGAATATGTAACTCTTCTCCGGGTAGGTATTCAAACTTCACCGGAATGGAAAGAAGCTTGGGAGCGGATTAATGACTATCTGGATGCGTTGAAAACTCCCGATAGCATCGATCGCGAACTGATTTTGCTGACCAGCTTCGAAAATGCGATTGCTCGTAAGCGGGAAGAGCCATTTGCTCCTGCAACTGAACTGGCGTTTGAGGAAACACAGAAAACGCTGGACAGTTCTTTAGGACATCTAATCGGGAAAGAGGTTCCAGACAATTTGCGTTCGGTTGAGGAAAGAGTACGGCTTTACCTCACGGAAAATATTGATGGAAGTTTACTGAATCAGGAGGATCAGATCTCAGAAGAGGTCCTTCAAGCGTTGCGTGAAGTAAGATTGCGGCCTGTTCCAGGATTGCAGATTGCGAGTGTCACCTCCCGGCCTCTTGACCTCTCTGATTTTGGAAAGCGGATCATGCGGCTGGCAGCTAAATTGTCTACAGCCGGCGCAAATCGACTTTTAATGTGGAGCATAGTGCTCCTGCTTTTTACCTTGCTGATATATTCCAGCTTTTAATGGGGGTTAATTCCGGTCTCAAGACCGATAATACCAGGGTATCCTTATTTTAATGATGCTCTAGAAAGAGTGATCCAGAAGTGTCTCAAATTGGCGTGCAAGTATGAATGAAAATAGGAGTACAACCAAGGTGGTTGAGATTATCAGGGCTGCTGATGAATCCGAAACCAGTTTGGAAGTTTTGCAACGGCGCTGGTGCGTAGCGCTAGTAACGCTGGGGATTTCTGTACTGGGGTTATGGCTGATGTCGGACATGTTGGGGGCAAATGGGTGGACGGGATTGGAGCTGGTTCAGCTGTCTCTGTTTGCATTGCTGTTTACAGCGTTGGCCTTCGGGTTTACTCAAGCGTTTTTAGGGTTCCTTGTTCTTGCGGACGGACAAGAACCGTTGAAGATAACCAATACTCTGGACGAGGAAGCACGACTCGCTTCTACCGCCATTGTCATGCCGATCTATAATGAGAACGCCGATGCGGTCTTTGGAAACCTTCAGGCTTTGTATGAATCGCTGCGGCTGCGAGGAGAGCTCGAATCATTTGATTTTTATATTTTGAGCGACTCGACTGAACCGGCAAAGGCTGTGGAAGAAGAACTCGCCTGGGCAGATCTTTGCAGACAAACAAGTGGGTTCGGCAAAATTTACTATCGCCGCCGTAAGTTGCCGGTCAATCGCAAAAGCGGCAATATTGCTGACTTTTGCCGGCGATGGGGGCATCGACATCGCTACATGATAGTTCTGGATGCGGACAGCATTATGATCGGCCAAGCTGTCTC
>JAFAXJ010000376.1 GCA_019241095.1 Verrucomicrobiota bacterium
AGTCGTGATTGAAATCGCATCAACTGTATATGTCATCGAAGTGGTCGCACGTACGTACCGCCCTTGCGGTAGTAGCCAGAACTCTTACTGTTCTAGCCTCGGTTGACAGGTTAAACGCCTGAAGAATAGCAATATACTGCAGAAATACCGCGTCACGACTTTGTTCCCAGGGTGCCTGCAAGACCGAAAACTACCGCGGTGAACTCCTCTGCGACACCCTTCAAACGAGGGGATATCAAGGGCGAAGCCCTTGGCTAGTTAGCACTCGTTCTTTGAATTTTTGCTCATAATAGCCCTGACCCTTCTCAACATAGGCTTCTCCGAATTTGAGCATTCGATAGAAGAGTCGAGCAAGCTTGTGAGCACCAGCGTTAATGGCGGTTGGTGCTCCAAGCCGGGCTCTGATACGCCGGATAAAGGCCCCCAAGGGCGGTTTTGCTTTGCATTGCTCCTTGGGCTGCTAAACGGAACATGTTTGCAGCACGGTTTTTAGTTTTTCTGGCCTTGGATTTTAAGAGCTTGCCTCCACTAACGCGTCGATCAGGTGAGTCTCCCCCGATTTGGCGGAACTCAAAGTAAAGTGAATAATACCGTGAAAGAAGTAAGATGGCCCGACGATATGCGGAAGAGTTAATGCACAAGGGGAACTGCACCAAATCTTTATTTTATCCAATCGATACGAAACAGCTCTAATACCCGAAAGCTGCGACTAGGGAATCCTATGCGCCTTTGTGGTCGAAAGGAATTGCGAGCCGGGTCAATGCACGTTCATAACACGCTCCAGCTTCCCGGGACTGACACGTGCTCCTTCATAGTGAGAGCCCGGCATACTATCATCCGAATAGGGTACGCTGTAGGATACCCGAGGTATGGTAGTAATTGCTGGTCTAGATATTTAAGATGCAGCGCCTTCACCTGAACGCTCCCCATAAACGCAAGTAACCTAAGCTGGCCAGGATTATCCTTATATATGCGCTCTTTTAGGAAAGTCTTGGTTGTCCAGCTGAACAATCCCTGCTCTAGGGGAAGCAAAAGATAATTCGAGACTTCACCACTTCCCGGACCTAGTATATCAGTCGGCTCGTTGTCATGAATAGTGTTGAGGATGGATTGATATTTCTCACCAGATAGAGTGGTATTCGGCTGCGTATAAAGGTAGTACCGGTATTGCACTCTGACCATTCCCTCCATATGCGGCCTCCAGACACCATGAGAGGACCACAAAAACGGTCCAGTGTCTCCATCCTTGAAGAACAGACGTACATAAGGCCCTGGTTGGGGGTAGTCTTTAAAGCTCATTCAAAACCGATCGTATACGCAGTTTGCACCCAAGTCGAGATTGGATCTATTTCGTTTCTCGCACGATACGAGGGGCTGTCGAAGCCTCGACTATAATATACCCGACATTTTCAGACGGCTCCATCGAGTACCACCGAATCACATCAAATTTCTGTGGTTCGGTAGGTTTCTTATCCCCTGGCCGTAATGGTCTTCCCATCCTTACGTATCGGTCCAGTTCCGTTGCCAAGAGGATTGTGGTGATAGGAAAGACCGTTGCATTGGTACCGCGCTGAATCAAACCAATGCGGTAAGAGATGATCAGGTCATTTATGGTGTAACCAGGCCCTGGGCATCAATTAGAGTATCGGATTATAGGGCAGTCACGGCCGATCTTTCTAGTCCATTTAAGCAGGATGAGTCGATAAGGGAGTTTTGCGACGATTAGAACATCTTGTACTCAACGTTTTACTTTTTCTTCCTGCGACACCGCTTGAATACCTGGCTGAACGCGTAGAGCGAAGGGCAAAACTCGAAGTCAAAGGCTAGTCCCAGAGTTGGGTTAATGCGCGTTTCGTCGGCCAGATCCAAATCCGTCCAACCCGCGAAGCGATTGAGAAAGCACAAACGCTGCGGCTACAAAACACATTGCTGCCCACTGGCGATGCGGTCACTGGAAACGCTAAGTGTATGGCGAAGGACGCTCGCAGCGGAAACCAATCTGGATTCAACCTACCAAACTCCTTGAACCGTCCGAAAGAGATGTCGGATAATCAAGGATCGCGCTCCTGTTAATGGAAGAGCTGGAAACGCTCCGTCGGATTCGGTCATATGGGAGACGTCGGCTCTTCAAGTGCGACTTCGGAATTAGAGTGTCACGATTTTGTGTCTAGCTCAATGAGGTCGTTAACGAGGTGCATCCCTATCCTGTGGAAAAACCGCGCCGATCCGTAGTTAATATTCCAGAGCGTCCGGTCAAATGAAACCGTGACTTGAGCTGCTGCTTTTCCGTTGGGGGTAACACCGGCTGTTGCGCGGAACGTTACGGGAGCAGAGATCCCTTTCAGAGTGAGATCTGCAGAGATTTCGAGATTGGGCCTGCCAGGACCGGTGTCATCGATCCGCCGAGCGGAGTCGATGACTACCGACGCTTCGGGGAAGCGTTCGGTATCGAAAAAGTCGTCGCTTTTCAGATGGTTAATTAAGACTTCGTGCAACTCTGTGCCCTGAAGATCGAGGCAAACGATGTTTTCCAGGTCGATAACAATTCTGCCGCCCATAAGTTGAGCCTTCGCGAAATCCAGTTGGCCCGACTTTAGGCCAACCTGGCCACAGTGCTTGCTCAGAAGGTTACACCCGGTCCATTCGACTCTGCTCTCCGCCAGATCAATCAAGTGCGCTCCATCAGAGATCTGAGGCGCGGGAACCTGCTTCTCGCCCCACTTGATGGGTGCTCCCGCGGCTTCCCATGCTACGAAACCGTCGCGATATTCGTAGACTGTGGTATAACCTGCTCTGCACAGTTTCTCAGCCGCTATCCTTGCTTCATAGCTTCCCGAGTTTGCACCATAGACTACGGTGGGCGATGCCTGTTGCGGCGCGATGTTTGCCAGGCGTTCAGTAAAGGCAACTTCAAAGACACAGTTGCTAATTGCTCCTGGGATATGGGCCGTCCTGAAGTCATCCTCCAGCCGTACGTCAACGAGGATAGGAGGATGCTTTGATTCCAGTTGCTTTCGTAGGTCCTCGGTCTGAATTAGCTCTTTCATGGCTCTTGGCGAACTCTTGGGATACGTTATTTTGACCAGCGATACTAGCTACCGACACCGGCTGATCTCAGGTCAGGGCACATGGTCAGCTAATCGCTTCACCTGAATTCGTTTGCCAGCCATTGTCGCGTTGCGGAGAGATCTTCTTGGATCAATTGGTGTCCACCTGCAATCCAACGATGGCTCACGAGGGCGCCACATCGCTCGAGCAATTGACAGAGATCTGACGCTGCCTGGGGATCGATCAGCGGGTCACGCTGTCCCGAGGCAATGAACACGCGAATCTCGCGGAGGTCGGGTAGTTTCTCGGGAACGAGCGGAACCATGGCGCGGAAGAGCACGGCGCCTGCCAGAGTGGTCGGGCGGAGCAGAAGCATGCTGGCAGCAATGTTAGCCCCGTTTGAATACCCTACCGCGATGATTCGACTTTGCTCATGGTTAGCCCTGAACTCGTCCACAAAATCCGCCAATTCATGCGTGCGAGTGATTAAATCCTCCACGTCGAAGACGCCTTCGGCGATTCGACGAAAGAAACGTGGCATTCCTTGCTCGCTTACTTTGCCCCGTGGGCTAAGCAGCGATGCGCCTGCGAAAACTTTTTGACCAAAAGGGACTAAATCATTTTCGTTCCCGCCGGTCCCATGCAGAAGCAGGAGTGTCGGTGAACTAGCCGTTGCACCAGGGACGTACACATGAACGAAGTCCGATTTACTCATTGTTTCGGACACCGCTGGCAGCTTGGAATAAATCTGGCAGAAGCCGCTCGATCTGTGCCCGGTGAGGTTCCAGGTGCTTCGGCAGTTTCAATTTCTGGCCAAGCTGTTCGAGCGGTTCGTCAGTAGTGAATCCCGGCGTGTCGGTTGCGAGCTCGAACAAGATGCCACCCGGTTCCCGAAAATAGATCGAATGGAAGTAATCACGATCCATGACCGGGCTGACATTAAATCCTGCATCAACTAACCGGATACGCCACTGTCGTTGCGCTTCGTCATCCGGCACCCGAAACGCTATATGGTGAACGGAACCAGCCCCCACTCGCCCGGGGTGACTGTCCGGGAGGCAAACCAGATCCACCTTGCCAATCGTGCCCTCTTTATTGGGCACAAATCGAAACCGGTTGACTTCCTGTTGAACGAGCCGGTAACCGAACAATTCCGTGAGGAGCCGCGCAGTTCTCTCGTAGCCCTCGAGCGCCGCGGACACGCTATGAACTCCACGGATCGCCGCTTCAACCGGGACTCCGCCCTGCTGCCACAGCTCTCCAGCGCCGATCACGGCCGAGCCGATCAGCTCCAGTTGCAGACCATCCGGGTCAGGGAAACAAATGACTGTTTCTCCGAAGCGTTCGGCCGTCATCTCTGCCGGGACATGATGCTGGCGAAGGCGATCCAGCCAAAAGTTTGTGGAGCCTGGAGGCACGGAGAACGCAGTACTTTGGACTTGACCAGTTCCACGTGAACCGCGCGAAGCGCCCGGCCACGGAAAGAAAGTGATCACAGTCCCGGGAGTTCCT
>JAFAXJ010000450.1 GCA_019241095.1 Verrucomicrobiota bacterium
CTGATCTACATTTTCCTTGCAGGGACCAAATTAATCATTGCAATTAACTAATAATTTCGTGTCCGTTTTTTCGAGGGAAGTACACATGCTTCAGCTGTCCATTGGACAACCTTAGCAAAATGAAAGCTGCGAGCCCTCGAGTCCCGCCCGAGCCGGAGAGCGCACAACTTCAGAAACGCAAAAACAGCTGAAGGCACTTAAAGAGGGCTGGTCTACGGATCTCGGTTCGGGTTCCATTTTGGCAGCGGCCTTTCTCCTGAGGATGTCTCAATCTGACCCTATTGCCCAAGCTTAGCTCGACCGGAGGGCGGTGCGCTCCTTGGGAGCTTTGAGTTGTTGAGTTAAAGCGCTCCAATCGAACTTGTAGCTCTTGCTGCTCAGCTTCCAGGCATTCGGCGTACCTTTCCTCGAAACCCAAATCCTCTCTCCCCCTTCGGAAAATAGACTGGAAGGGACGTTAAAAGAATAGAGCGGGTGGACTCACTAACATTATTAACACACTAACAGTTACTACATATGCATAATGTTGAGATCATTTTGTACCTCGAAACGGATCACCCATGCACCAAGTTCATTCCTGCAAAATAGGCAGCATTTGGACAGTCGCGGAATTCATGTTGAACCACTAGCCGCCCGCGCGTCTGAATGAAATTGGAAGGATGCAACTTAGAAGAATGCTAGTTTGACTATGTAGCTGCTGAATTTTCATTCGTTTCTTGGGATTGGTCGAATTAGAGTATGGACGAGAATATGGGATTAGGAACCAAGAGCCGGCAGAAACAAACAGCTGACGTCTGCAAGGAGCATCTTCGGGAAAAATATCAAGGTCAGCGTACGCCAGTGGAAGAGTTTATTGTGGAAATTGAGGGTGCAGCAACAGACCGCGATTTAAGTCGTTGGGGCCGATACACCGACATCAAAGACATCAAACAGGAGATGTTAAAACGCCTCGAGGCCCATTTCGAAAATTGGCTCAATCCCTAGACTAGAGAGGCGTCTCGCTTCCGGAGCAAAAAAATATTACTTGTTTTCGATCGCAACCCGACGAGAAGACGCCGAAATTCCAGTTGGGAGCCTTACTTGCCAGCGGCGTTCAGTTTGATCGATTCGGACCACCAATGTGGCGTCGCCTGCAGGATGGTCCACGGGATCTTTCAACATGAGAAAGTTCGGCCCAAGTTGACCGACGGATAATTGTAATTGGTTGAACAACAACTCCATCTTCACCTCGGCGGAATGTTCATTATGATCAGTCGATAGCAGGATGGAGGAAGAAGAAGCCATAACCAACGCGGAAGACTACGCTTCTCAAAACGCTTTGCAAGTAATCGAGCGGATCGGTTCTGGCATTCACGGTATCGTTTTCTTTGTTACAGGAAAACCAGAACTTGGAATGGCTGCGATCAAGGCTCATTTTTCAGACGAGCCTTACCGGCGCGAGCGAGACATTTATCGTCGGCTTCAACAGTTAAAAGTGACCGAAGTGCGCAGCTTTGAAGTTCCCCTGTTACTTGATGTCGACGACAAATTGCGGGTTTTGAAACTGACAATTGTGGCACCACCCTTCGTATTGGATTTCGCAGGAGCGTATCTGGACAGCGCTCCGCAAATGTCGGAGGAAATCTGGGCCGAGTGGGAACAGAGAAACGAGGAACGCTTCGGAGCCGATTGGCCTTTCGCCCGGATTTTGCTTAAAGATTTGAACGCGATGGGAATTTACATGCTTGATCCCTCGCCAAGCAATATTTGTTTTCGTTAAGCTCGGCGTCCGATCGCAGGAGTGCGGGACCTCGCCAGGTTTCACCGCGGATTATCAGAATGTCTCTCTCACCAAATCATTCCGGTACGCCTGTTCTGACTCTTAGTCTGTTTCGGATAGCGAGCATTCCAGAACTCAAGAAAAAGAAGCGGAACTAAACCACGGAGATCCCAAGCTCTTACAAAAACACCGGCAGCTGCGCTTTTGCGAGAGCCCAGCAATACGTTCATCGGCTTTTGCACCTACACCTGGCGCAGGTTGCTCTGCACGCAGTTGGCACCCGCATTGACCCCCATCGTCAGCCGCCCCAGGCGGTGCACTGGCTTTGGAACGAAGGGCTAACGCTTGTCGTCACGCCTGGCGTGACTTTGATGCGCTATTGCGGAGCTTCCAGAAACCTGTTCTGAAAAGCCGTATTTTGTGAACACCTAGCAGCCAGCTGGAATCGTTTCGACCAGTTCCCCGACAAATATGTGTACCTGATCACCTTCTCGGATGGGAGGATGGCCTTC
>JAFAXJ010000457.1 GCA_019241095.1 Verrucomicrobiota bacterium
CAGAATTCACTTAAAGAGCTTGTTTGCATAGCTGGAGCCCAAAGCTCATGGCGTAAAGATGAGGAGAGAAGCAGGATTGGTCGGCGCGGTTTCAGAGGAGGGGCGGGTCACAAGGTCACGGTTTCAGCAGTGAACTGCGGGCTACAATCATAGATCTCAGCGGAACCGATCATCGGAAGAGAAAGAGAACTTTAAATTTGACCACGCCGGCTCACACCGATGACTTCGCTTTGCTCTTTATGATCGCTCGGCTAATCTGCCTTCGCGAATGCCTAAGAACACCGATCTTCATAAAATCCTGTTAATAGGTTCTGGACCAATAGTTATCGGCCAGGGCTGCGAGTTTGACTACTCCGGAGTGCAGGCTTGCAAGGCCCTCAAGGAAGAGGGCTTTGAGGTCGTTTTGGTTAACTCGAATCCTGCCACCATCATGACTGACCCAGAGTTTGCTGATCGCACCTACATCGAGCCGATCACAAAAGATATGGTCGAAAAGATCATAGCTCGAGAAAGACCCGATGCCCTACTACCTACTTTGGGCGGCCAGACGGCGCTTAACACTGCCATGGAGCTTTATCATGGCAATGTTCTCACGCATTATAATGTCAGGCTGATCGGCGCCAACGCAGATGCGATTGCTAAAGGGGAAGACCGCCACCTCTTCAAGGAAGCAATGCTGAAGATCGGTCTTGACGTTCCGCGTTCTGGCATCGCCCGTAGTTGGTTGGATGCTCGGGACATCGCAGGAGTCATTGGCACGATGCCGTTGATTGTTCGACCCGCCTATACGCTTGGCGGAGCAGGCGGGGGAATCGCTTACAATCGACAAGAATTTGAGGAGATCGTCAGGAGAGGCCTCGACCAATCACCAGTAGGCGAGGTTTTGGTCGAGGAGTCATTACTAGGCTGGAAGGAGTTCGAAATGGAGGTAATGCGAGACCGAGCAGATAATTGCGTCGTCATTTGCTCTATCGAAAACCTGGATCCGATGGGAATCCATACTGGCGACTCTATCACGGTAGCGCCTGCGCAAACCTTGAGTGACCGTGAGTTCCAGATTATGCGAGACGCCTCATTCGCAGTGATTCGCGAGATAGGCGTCGAGACCGGAGGCTCCAATATTCAGTTTGCCGTCAATCCGGTCAGCGGCAGGATGGTTGTCATCGAAATGAATCCTCGAGTCTCCAGGTCCTCCGCCCTGGCTTCCAAGGCTACCGGTTTTCCGATAGCTAAGATAGCTGCTAAGTTGGCGGTCGGTTTCACTCTCGATGAAATCCGGAACGACATAACCAGAGAAACTCCAGCCAGCTTCGAACCGGTTATCGATTATTGCGTCGTCAAGATCCCGCGATTCACATTTGAAAAATTCCCACAAGCAGATGCGACACTTACCACTCAAATGAAAAGTGTTGGCGAAGCGATGGCAATCGGCAGAACCTTCAAAGAATCGCTGCAAAAAGCGTTGCGATCCCTCGAGATTAGCCGGTTCGGTCTCGGCGCTGACGGCAAAAATCGTGAGCCTCGCACCGGGACTGGTACTTGGGACCTAGAGGAAATCCAAAGAAAGCTGGTTGTTGCGTCCTGGGACCGCATTTTTTATATTCGGTATGCAGTACTGGCCGGCCTAACGACCGAGCAGATTTTTGAACTAACCAAAATCGATCGCTGGTTCCTGGAACAGATCAGTCAAATTGTTAGTGCGGAAACTGATATTGCCAGTGGCAAGCTAACGCTGAGGAAAGCAAAGCAATTGGGCTTCTCCGACCGCCAGATCGGCCATTTACGAAGTCGGAGCGAATCGGAGATCCGAGCTCAACGTATTCGCGAAGCCATCCTACCGACTTACCGGCTGGTAGATACTTGCGCGGCCGAATTCGAGGCCTACACCCCTTATTATTATTCAACTTACGGTGAGGAGAACGAGACGAGGACAGGCGATAAAAGGAAAGTCATGATTTTGGGTGGCGGCCCGAATCGTATTGGGCAAGGGATCGAATTTGATTACTGCTGCGTTCACGCCTCATTTGCGCTGAAAGAAGAAGGGTTCGAAACTATCATGGTAAATTCGAATCCGGAAACTGTCTCCACCGACTATGACACAAGCGACAAACTTTATTTTGAGCCGCTCACGCTAGAAGATGTTCTTAACATTTACGAGCAGGAGAACTGTTTTGCAGCAATCGTGCAGTTTGGAGGACAGACTCCGCTCAACCTGGCAGCATCACTGCAGGTTAACGGTGTGCGAATTATCGGGACACAGCCGAGCAGTATTGAAATCGCGGAAGACCGCAAATATTTCTCTGCATTACTGAAAAAGCTGAGCCTGAATCAGCCTCCTTCTGGAACCGCAACGAATGAAGTTGAAGCGGTCGCGGCGGCTAACGCAATCGGGTATCCGGTTTTAGTTCGTCCCTCTTTTGTTCTCGGCGGTCGCGCGATGGAGATTGTTTACACGGAAGAAGATCTTCGCCGGTATATACGTACCGCGGTCGAAGCGAGTTCGGAACGGCCGGTGTTGGTAGACAGATTCCTGGAAGACGCCATTGAGGTGGACGTCGATTGCATCAGTGACGGCGAGATTTCAGTCATTGGCGCTATCATGCAGCATATTGAACAAGCAGGTATCCATAGCGGCGATAGTGCTTGTGTTGTTCCCGCGTTTTCTCTGTCCGCGAAGGTTCAGAATGCAATCGCGTCCGCCACGAAAGCAATGGCCGGCGAACTGCAAGTGTGTGGGTTGATGAACGCGCAGTTCGCGGTCAAGGGTGAAGAAGTTTATGTGTTGGAAGTTAATCCGCGAGCTTCACGAACAGTCCCGTTTGTCAGTAAGGCGATAGGAGTTCCTCTGGCCAAACTCGCGGCCAAGGTGATGATAGGCAAATCGCTACGGGAACTCGGTTTCACCCATGAGATTGTGCCTACCCATTACTCGGTGAAAGAAGCTGTCTTTC
Source organism: Verrucomicrobiota bacterium (assembly GCA_019241095.1). Lineage (GTDB taxonomy): Bacteria > Verrucomicrobiota > Verrucomicrobiia > Chthoniobacterales > JAFAMB01 > JAFAXJ01. Next base: position 2,952 of record JAFAXJ010000457.1, read on the forward strand.
CGTTTATCCGATTTCCAGGAATCGACATAAGTCTCGGTCCGGAGATGAAATCAACAGGCGAGGTCATGGGCATAGATGAAGATCTGGGATTAGCTTATGCAAAATCACAAATGGCTGCTCAACCCTCGTTGCCATCGACCGGAAATGTATTTATCAGTGTGAAAGATTCAGATAAGCCAAGCATGGCCCTGTTGGCGAAGGACCTTGCAGGGCTCGGCTTTCAGCTTTATGCGACGGTTGGAACCGCGGGCGCCCTGACCGCAGCCGGAGTTTCTGTTCATAAGCTTTTCAAACTTTCGGAAGGTCGTCCTCACGTTTTGGACATGATCAAAAATGATGAGATAATTCTAATCATCAATACACCAAGCGGAAAAACTCCCCGCAAAGACGAAGTTCAAATTCGCAGCTTGGCCGTTTCCAGGCGCATCCCAATTCTGACTACTATCAGCGGGGTTGAAGCAAGCATCAGCGCAATCAAATCATTCAAGCTGAAAGGAATGCGGGTAAAGACTTTGCAGGAATATCATAATACCAAGAGGGTCGCTTAAGCCACTCGCTTTCTCATCGATTCTTGGAATCAGCCCCATGCAAAGCATGACAGGTTATGGGCGTGGGCAAGCTGCTCACGGTGAAAACAAGGTAGTTGTAGAGATGCAATCCGTTAACAAACGGCAGAGCGAAATCCTACTGTCGCTGCCGCCCGCATTCAGTTTTGTGGAAACCGAACTTCGCGCGAAAATTGATCGCGTTCTTCATCGGGGTCGAATTACAGTCAGCGTTTCTATCACAGGCCCTCCTACGGACGTTCAGCCAATTATAAATCAATCATTGGCCCAGACGTATCTTCTGGAGTTTAGACGAATGCAGCAACTATTGCAGCTGAACGGGGATATCAGTCTCGAAACTATCCTTCGTTCGCCAGGAGTTATATCTTCCATACAGCCCGTTAGCCAAGATCCTCTTCTTGGGTCAATCCTCGAAGAGGCTTTAAATCAGGCGCTACAACAGATGTTGGACATGCGCGAGAGAGAAGGACGCAATCTGCAAAAGGATCTTTTTACAAGAATTGGGTTGATCCGCTCTGCCGCTAACGACATCCGGGAGTTGCAGCCGCGAGTTGCTAAGCGCTATCGAGAAGCCCTGCTAGATCGACTTACAAAGATCGGTCTTGAAATCACTCTTGATGATGAGCGGCTTGCAAGGGAAGTAATCTTTTTTGCGGAACGATCCGACTTCTCTGAAGAGCTTACTAGGCTCGAGTCGCATCTGGATCAGTTCATAGAAACTGGGAATAAGGAACAAGCTATCGGGAGAGCCTTGGAATTCATCAGCCAGGAGATCGGACGCGAGTTAAACACCTTAAGCGCCAAGGCAAACGATGCTGGAATTTCTCAGAAGATCGTCCTTTGCAAATCCGAATTAGAAAAGATTCGCGAGCAGCTCCAGAACATTGAGTGATTCGGCATGAACTCGAAAAACAAAATATGAATATTGTTCTCGGTGTGACGGCGTCAATCGCGGCGTACCGGTCTGCTGACATAGCCAGCAAACTCGCCAAAGAAGGATGTGATGTTCACGTGGTGATGACTGCGGGCGCAGCTAAGTTCATCGCACCACTCACTTTGCAGACGCTATCCAGAAATCCAGTCACTAACGATTTGTTTGAGGAAAAAGCTTCCTGGAACCCTGGGCATATTGAATTGGCTGATCGCGCAGATTTGCTGTTAGTTGCTCCTGCGACAGCGGATATTATCGCAAAGCTCGCGCACGGTTTTGCTGATGACGCATTGAGCGCTATCGCTCTTGCCACTCGCGCATCTCTGTTAATCGGACCAGCTATGAATGGCAAAATGTGGCTTCATCCAGCGACAGTAGCTAACGTTCAGATTCTGCGAGATCGAGGCGCTGCCTTTGTCGGACCGGAAGAGGGACTACTGGCTTGCGGTTACGAGGGCATTGGCAGGCTTTGGCCCGTGGATGCCATTGTCGCGGAAACGCTCAAGCTTCTTCAGCAGAAGAAAATGCATGAATTAAGCTTGGTTACTAAAAACAGATAGGAGGAGATATCTACCTCCTCCTATTGTGATAACCGCTATTGCGAACTACTTAGCGGGCGTCTTTTTCGCGGCGGGCTTCTTGGCGGCAGACGACGCTGCTGGAGAAGCAGGCTTCTTTGCGACTTTCTTAGCCGGAGCCTTCTTTTCGGTCGTTTTCTTAGACGTAGTTGTTTTCTTAGCTGGTGCTGCAGGCTTGGCCGGCGCTGGCTTCTTTGCTGCTGGCATTCATTATCCCCCCCTTCATTCCGCAGTTGCGGAGGATAAAACTTAACGTGATTCCAATTCGCTTGACTAACGAACATTTACTACCTCGTCAACGAGAATTTTGCATATAGTCATAATTTTAGGCCTCGCCGCCTAACTAATTCCCTGAGAACGATTCGCTTCTTTTTGCGAGAAATCACGTTTACGCCGACGATCCGGCGCACAGTGACGAAGCCGCGCGTCGGATTTAACCTGCAAATCACATCAACTATTAAGCGGGTTCTTGCCGCATGAGCGGCGAAGCCGCGGCTCAGACTTAGCCCAGGTCGAAGTCGTAGCGCAGCTCTAAGCGCGTCAGGTAAGTAGGATCAGCGCCAAGGGCGCGTCACGTAATTCGCGCTTCAAGCATATTGTTCGCGCGTTTCGAGAACGGAATGAATTCGCGCTTGAATTCGACCTCAGTTGTCGCCCGGCTGCAAAGGTCCTAAGTCTTCCTCGACATCAGCCCGCAGCAGCAGATAGTGAGCGCCTATGGAAGCCTATCTTGAAACGGCGATTCACGCTGCTCGCAAAGCGGGTGAACTAGTCCGCCTCAATTTTCAGACGCCGCTTAAAGTGGCTCTTGAGGAAGCGCACGACATTAAACTGGACCTCGACGTGCGTTCACAGGAATTGATCACAGAGATATTGCTAAACAATTTTCCGGATCACTCAGTCCTTGGC
>JAFAXJ010000588.1 GCA_019241095.1 Verrucomicrobiota bacterium
CTGATCGTTTCGTAACCTTTCTGAAACTCCGCAAAGACCAAGCAGTATGGTTCAACAATCAAAGATAGGAGGCGGATGGATGAGCTGGGTCGAATATGATAATATTCGGGTCGTGCTATAACGGACGGCGTACCAGTCGTAACCAGCTCTCGCAGAACTTACCATCTACTAAAACGCCGAACCTCCCATCATAGCTTACCAAGAGCTCTGCATCTTGAAGAGAATGGTCTAGGTGTTCTCAAATCCTTAAGTTCTGGATCCGACCACTCCATTTTTGAGTCATAACCTTTCAGGATCGGTTTACGGATTCTCCTCGAAGCAGGTTCAAGTTTACGAGTCATGACCGCATGGCTAACCTATTTGAAATCCGCATCGATCATATCTATTAAACGCCTTAAATAACGACCGCGACACTCCTGAGAGACCACGACAGCCCAGGCCACTGGCAGCTCTGATCGACATCACTCGAATCCATAAACTAAGCGACACCGTTTGCGGTGAGCCACGCACTCACGGCGTCTTGATTATGTGCTTGGCCAAACAAAAAGTCTGGGCAACTCGTTCCCCCGCCGACATAGCCTGGAGTAAAGTCGTGTCCGAAAATGTTTTTCGGATCGATCCCGTATCGATTGGCCAGAAATTTGATGAGGGCTACCGAAGAGTTCCGCTGAGGGTCCGCCATGGCTTGATGCTGAAGGCCGACGTGTTCAATTCCTATTGAGTTCTGGTTTGCGCCCTTACAGTGGTTCGCTACCTCTGCGTCGTCAACCATTTGGTAAATATCCCCATTTCGATCCACAATGTAGTGCGCTGAGACTCTCCTTCCGGATGGATTCAAGAATTCATTAATCGCACCGCTGGCAGTTGAACCCTCCGTACAATGAAGGACTATAGCCTTGATTTTGGTGCCGTTTCTCGATGAATGGTTTGGGCTCTGGATAAATTGTCTGATGGGAGGTTTTGGGTTCGGATTGCTGCTTCCAAGACCCCCATCCATCCCTGCAAACGCGAAATCAGAGGGCTGGATCCTCTGTGTAAGCGAAGAGCGAAGAGACACGCTTGGAATTGCGGAACCGGGAACATATTGCGCGCCGTTTACGATTCTGTAACTCACTCGTAAGGCACCAGCCTGCAGATCACCTCCTAAAGATTCAAATGCTGGAGGAGTTAGGTCGATAGCCGCGTGGGATGGGGCGTACTTCGAAGGTCCCAAGTCTATAAGCGGAAACGATTTCGTTACTCCATTGCGATCTTGCCGACTGGTTACCGTGACTAGCGTTTTCCAAGGAAGCTTGGGGATTGGACTTCCATCCGTCGCCGGGTGACCAAATCCCTGCATCGGCAGCGCGACCCCACGTATGTCCGGGTTGTCTCGGGTATTGACTCCGCTCGCCGTCTCCCCGTTGTCACCAGGGTCGTTTCTGCCACCAAACCAACTACAGACTACATCTTCCACAACTAGGTCGTCATGGTCAACGAACGCGACAAATCGGAACGAACCATCACCTCGGACTATCTCATTCATATTTGTTCTTTGCCTTTTTCCAAGTTTATCAAATAACTGTTTTCTGAACGACTTCTAACTCGCGCGAAATTCGACTGCGCGAATGGTTCTAGCATTCTAGCTCACGTGGCACAAGTCTAACTTGGAAGTGGTGATGCCTGTTCTTAGTCGATCCTGACACTTTGAAGAGCTCGCCCATCTTACCGATGAATCGATAGGTTTAACGTGAAAGTATTCGGCCTGCTAATCCCCATTTCAAGAAGTTGATGGATTTCCAATCTACCGGAACGCACCGAAACAAAGTCCTATTAAGGTTTTTTTCACTCAAATCACAATCCGATTTTTTTAAGGGCGAACTGGCCAATGAGCAGAACGCGTTAGCATTACGCCATTATATCAACGAGCGTGATCTTGGATCACCTCCTGCCTCTTACTAACCTCGCGAATCGACGCAATATCGGTCGGGACCATCCTGGTTATACTCACACTGATTGGTGCGCTCATTTTGACAACTGGTTTCGCAACATTTGCCGAGGAATGGCTTTAAAGCCACGTGTATAGGTCTACTCGCGTCACTTGCTGCCTTTATAATCGGAGTGGTAATCGGTTTTCTTTTTGGGGTCCCCCGCTCTTTAGCCGCCCCCTGATCGCAAGGCAGCTTCTCCAATGACATCGATGTCCGGGGCGCAACAATCGCAAACAGGAGAGGCGGAAGCGCAGATATCATCACCACCTACAGCGAACGTTGGCGATACCACTCCAGTTCGGTACGAACCAAATACCAATCTGACCCAAATATCTGATTGGTTAACTAAGGCTATCGTTGGAGTAGGTCTGGTAAATTGGCACAACTGGCTGGACTCCTTCAACGAAGCATCTAAGGCCTATGAAAAAATATGCACCGTCGCGCAAGGTGGGTGACGCGCTTACCATTCAACTTCTCGGTTCGAGAGATGATGTGATTGCGCCGGACGATGATGTAGACTTGATCTCTGGCCGTGATTTTATATATCTCGACGTCCCTAATACCGGTCACACGGACATCATCTTCGTCGACAAGGCACTAACAGGTCAGCAAGATAGATCGCAAATCCTTTGCGAGGCGTTCACCGCGGACGTCGATCGATTATGGAATCTAGCCGTGAAGATGTCGGACCAACCGCTGGCGAAGGTGGATACCAAAGTAACGGATGTAATATTCGTCGTACACGGCATTCGTGATGTTGGCTGCTGGACAAAAAAGGTGGCGCGCCGAGTTATCGCCCGTGCGAGGAGAATGAAAGACATTCCTGAAATGAACATAGTTGTTACCAACCGTTTCGTTCACGGAATGCGGGACCCCGATCAATCTGACCCCGATGATCCCAATAGAAGAATTTTCTCAATGGAGACAGCTAGCTACGGGTATTTTCCGATGGCGCCTTTCCTTTTCGCTTCCCGACGCCGCCAAGAGGTCGAATGGCTGATGAACCAATATGCCGACGCTATGGCGACCTACCCTAACGCTACCTTTTCTTGCGTAGCGCATAGCAATGGAACCTACCTGGTCGCAAAAGCGTTGGAACTTTATCCAGCGTGCCGATTCAAACGTATAGTCTTCGCGGGTAGCGTCGTGCGACGAAATTTTGACTGGCAACGTTATATAGCTT
>JAFAXJ010000045.1 GCA_019241095.1 Verrucomicrobiota bacterium
TAACCATGAACTCTTCAGCAATTTCGAGAATTTCATCTAAACGGTGACCAATAAAGATGACGGAAAGCCCGACTGCGGCCCTTTGACGTAAGTAATTGAAAAAATGATGCGCTTGGAATGCATCCAATGATGAGGTCGGCTCATCCAGAATGAGCAATTTGAGCCTCGGATCTGCAGCGGCCCTGGCGATTTCAATCATCTGGCGTACCGCTAACCGCAGAGTTCCGGTTTCCACACCAGATCTCAGTAAATGGCCGGGAAAAACCGTGCTGAAGGTGCTTTTCAGCAGCTGATTCGCATCGCGACGCCAGCTCCGAAGCGCTTTTCCGTATTCTAACAGAACGTTTTCGTTAGCAGTAAGATTCGTGCATAGCGAGAGCTCCTGATAAACAACACGAATCCCCAGGTGCTTTGCTTTAATCGGAGAGTAATGATCGAAATCAACGGATTGACCGTCGAACCATATTTCTCCCGCATCCGGCGCCAGCGTGCCGGACAAGATTTTCGTCAATGTAGATTTACCAGCACCGTTGCCTCCCAGCAATGCTGTAATCTTCCCAGACTGAACATTGAAACTTATATCTTTAACTGCAGCGGTGGCGCCAAAACTTTTGCGGATATTCTGGGCTTGAATGACATAATCCATTGCTAGCCAGGCGCCATCCGCCCCTTACCTTTCTATTTCTTTTTTGATACGAGATTTTCTTCTACCCAATCCTTTGTGTAAACCGGACTGACAATTTGGCCCGGAGGCAAATTGGAGTAATCCTTGAGGTTATCTGCCGTTACACTTGCGCCGGGCATTTTCAGCACCTTCGGCACTTCGGCTCCGTTAAGGACATCCAAGGTCAACCAGAACGCCGCAGCGCCAATTCCCGGAGCTGTATTTCCAGAGATAGTTCGATAATCGCCTTTGTTGATTTGCTCTGACCACCAACGTAAAAAATTGGATGTACCACCTCCCTGGATAATGGGCAGCTTTCTCCCCGATTGCTCGAATGCCTGAACGATTCCGATATCGTCACCTCCGCCCTGGGCGATAACGGCGTCAATGTGCGGTATAGTTGGCAAAATATTCGCCACAGCCGCCTGAGCAACTGAGGTTGTCGCCTGTCCATAGATTTCGCCAACGATCTTGATGTCAGGATATTTCTTCAGGGCGTCTTTTTGCGCGTCGGAAATAATTTGATCCGGAGCTGAACCTTTGACTCCGCGAACAAGTAATACGTCCCCTTTTCCATTTAACAGATTCCCGGCTATGTAATCGGCCATTTTGCCGAACAGCCCCACCATATCGAAATCGAGCTTGTAAGCACAATCCGCAGTAGCAATGGAATCAAAAGCAACAACTTTGATTCCGGCAGCGCAGGCTTTATCGATAACACCGTTTAAGGCGGTTGGAGAAGCAGCATTGATTGCAATCGCATCGACGCCTTGGAGGATCAGACTACTAAGCTGCGAATTTTGCTGGTTTACGGTTCCGTCTCCATTTTCGATGATGTATTCGGAAATCAGGCCATCAGCCTTTGCTTTTTCAGCCGCGTCTTTAAAAGCATCAACCATCTGGCGACGCCAGATGTTGCCGTAATAGGAATTGGACAGGGCTATTTTCCACTTCTTATTGGGGAGGCTGTTCTGAGTATTATCTGCTTTGCTGCTGTAAACAGAGCCAAAGCATAGGACAAATAAGGCGAAGCAAATACTTTTCATAACTGTTCATTGGTACGGGCAAATCGCTCCTAGAGCGTGACTGTCTAGAATGCGTGGCCGACATACTTTGAGAGTGTTTGGGGGGCTATTACTGAAGGTTAAAATTGCCAGGAGAGCCTATGAGGGTACGAATCTTTCGGCTTTAGCTAAAGCGGAAAATTATGTCGCAGCGCTGGACTTTGTCCCAGCGCTGGAACTTGTCCGTCGTTTGCTCCCTAGCGCTCTTCATACTACTTTGAGCCTCTTAACGGTGCCCCGAGCTTTTTAACTTGGCTAACCGTGCTCAATTGTTTGTGGGCGCTATCTAGTCATGTCGCAACCTTTTTCAGTCAATTATGGCAAAACAAACCGATGCGATAGCTTTATCGACGCGATCCATCGATTGCATCTTCGAACCTGAAACCGGATTTCTCCGATATGTCCGATCCGGCAACTGCGAGTTACTGAGAGCGATATACGGGGCAGTGCGCGACCAAGATTGGAACACTGTTGAACCCCAGGTGACGATTCGCGAGTTGAAGAGGAGGGAAGATTACTTTCGAGTCAGCTTCCTGGTCCAGTGCAGCCTCAGAGAAATTCAATTTGGATGGGAAGGCACAATTGAAGCCGACGGCCTGTCGCTCGTATTTCGTTTCGAAGGTGCAGCGAAGTCTACATTCAAGAAAAACCGAATTGGTTTGTGTATTTTGCATCCGATTCGGGAATGTGCCGGCCGACCCTGTCGTGCTGAACAGGTCGATGGTTCCTGGGTCGAAGGCGAGTTTCCGCTACATATTGCACCACATCAGCCCTTCAAAAATTTCCGTCGTTTAGTCTGGCAATCGGAGCCCGAACTAAAAGCAGAGCTTACGTTGAATGGTGAAACGTTTGAAATGGAAGACCAACGTAATTGGACAGACGCTTCCTTCAAAACTTACGGAACGCCGCTTGAACTACCTTTTCCCGTGACCATTCAAGAGGGAGATTTCGTTGTACAATCGGCAGAATTACGAGTGACATCAAGCCGACCCTCCAGGCCGGCGAGTTCTGGGGTTCTGGCTCTGAGGTTCGCCGCCGAATCTACGTCAAAGCCGATGCCTCAACTGGGATTGTGTGTCGCAAGTCACGGCCAGGCCCTCACCTCGACTGAAATTAAGCGCTTAGCGGAACTTCGCCTGGATCACCTGCGCGTCGACCTTCATCTGAGCAGTGCTGATTGGGAGCGCAAATATTTACAGGCAGATGCACAGGCGAACTCGATCAGTGCATCACTGCATGCTGCTCTGTTTTTGACCAACGACGCAGAGTCTCAATTGAGAAAATTCATTCAATTGGCTGATTTAACCAGAGTAAAGGTTTGCTTCATATTTCATGTAAATGAAAAATCGACCTCCCAGCAATGGTTGATGATCGCAAAGCGTTTAATGCCCGGTTTGACTTTGGTTGCGGGGACAAACGCATATTTTGCCGAGCTGAATCGGCAGAGACCGCCTCGCGGTTTTCCTGCGGTCTACTCCATCAGTCCTCAAGTACATGCCATTGACGATCTGAGTCTGTTTGAGACCCTTGAGGCGCAACCGTCCACAGTTGAAAGCGGGTTGCGGTTCGTGAGTGACTCTTTTTTCATCTCTCCAATTACTCTGCGCCCAAGATTCAATCCGAATGCAACTGGTATGTCTGCTGATCGCCCCGGAGAGCTGCCCGCCGCGGTTGATCCAAGGCAGAGGCTAATGCAAGGGGCCTTATGGACGCTTGGCACGATCGGCGCGCTGGGTTCATCTCGTGGGGTTGCAAGCTTAACCTTCTTCGAAAGTACCGGTTGGCGCGGCTTAATGGAAACGGATACCGGCTCGCCGATACCTGAGCAGTTTCCCTCAGAGCCCGGTGAGATCTTTCCTGTTTATTCCGTCTTCTCGGCTTTAGCAGGGGCTAAGACAATCATCCAACCGACTGAACAGGTTCCAAACGGGTTGGCAGCATTTGGATTCAAAGGAGCAACCAACGGAAAATTTCAGTGTGCCATTGGGAATATTCGTCGAGCACCCAGTACGCTTCGATTACAGGTGCCAGGTGAAGAGATAGCGGGCTTTCGGATATCGGATCGCGGTGCATTCGAGAACTTTTCGGCAGAACTCGATTCCGGCCAGATAACGTTAGAGCTGGGTGGGTATTCGATAACTATCCTCCAATGTTTGTAATTGTATGAAAGTCTCGCGAATTTCACCGCCCGAAGCATGTAGCGTTCGAAATGAATTTGCCACGATAAAGAAAAGATGAGCCCACTGCGGATAGCTGTTCTCGGATGCGGGTTCTGGAGCCGCTTTCAGATTCCCGCTTGGCTTGAGTTGCCAGATGTTAAGGTCGTTGCTGTTTCCGACCCTGTACTGGACCGGGCGCAGGCGATGGCTGAACGATTCCGAATTCCTGGGTGCTATCAAAGTCCGGAATCGCTGATTGAGGAGATTCATCCGGACGTGTTCGATATAATTACAAGTCCCGAGACACATCCGAAAATGGTGGCAATCGCAGCAACACACCGTATACCGGCTATTTGTCAAAAGCCTCTCGCAAGCGATTTTGCAACTGCTCTGGCGATGGTAGACCAGTGTCGTTCAGCGGGAATCCCACTTTTTGTGCATGAGAACTTTCGTTGGCAACTTCCGATTCGCGAGTTGCATCGCGTCTTGCAAACTGAGCAGATCGGGTCGCCGTTTCGCGCACGAATCGATTTCAACTCGAGTTTTCCTGTCTTTGAGAATCAGCCGTCTCTGAAGGAATTAGATCAATTTATTTTAGCTGATTTAGGAGTACATATCCTCGATGTCGTGCGGTTCCTTTTTGGTGAGGCAACGAACCTGTTGTGCCATACGCGCCGGATACAGCAAGACATTAAGGGGGAAGATGTCGCTACCCTGCTGCTTGAAATGGAGGATGGAATGGCAGTCACTTGCAACCTGAGTTTTGCGAGCCGGACTGAATACGAAAGATTTCCTGAAACCTATATTTTCATTGAAGGGGAGCAGGGAAGTATCGAGCTCGGCCCTGATTTCTGGATAAGAGTGACAACGAAGAACGGAACACAATCAAAGCGGTATCCGTCACCGCTGTATTCATGGGCCGATCCTAGTTATGCGCTCGTTCACGCCAGTATCGTCGAATGTCATCGTAATCTGCTTGAAGGTTTGCGGGGGAGCGGTACCGCGGAGACCACAGGGGTGGACAATCTACGAACGTTGCAGCTTGTGTATGGGGCCTATAAGAGCGCACTGCTTCATGAGGTCATAGCAACTGATCGGACCGAGCTATCGAAGTACGCGAATTGAGCCGGCGTCGAACAAGGAATCGGGAACAGACGCTTAACTAAATGATTGCTTTTAGTTCACAGATTATCTCGATGCGATGTCTCCAGTCGGCGCCTGGAGCACACTGTGACTTCCATAGGCATTCGTTCCATGAATTCACTTTAGTAACAGACGATGAGACAACCAACGGCTATGCTTCAGGCAAAGCTAGATCGATACCAAACACACTTTATCTGTTCCACACTGGAGAGCTTCACGGTCACTGGAACGCTCCGAATCAGTCACCTCGCTTCTGG
>JAFAXJ010000107.1 GCA_019241095.1 Verrucomicrobiota bacterium
ATCGACCCTGTACGCTAAAATGTTGACGGTTGCGGATGCCGAAGCCCAGTCCGTCTTCCAATGGTTATTGGATCACAAAATGAAATTTCACTTTGGGCCTAACGAAGAAACTGACCTGACAGAAAATCAGGTTCTGCAGCAATGTAAGATGTACATTGGTGCGGTTCGTTTGGCCGACGAATTCGGGTGTTCGACCATAGGGATTCAATACCAGCAAGGTCTAAAGGATCTCGCTCCGGCTTCGGACCTTGCCGAAGCTTTGATGAACAACGTGGAACGACCTCCGGTCCGTCATGAGGCGACCGAGGAACAGCTGTTTGCCGGCGAAGCACTCCCACATTTTAACGAAGCTGATGAATGTGCCGGCCTGGACGCATTGATAACGAATCTAGTTTGGAAAGAGTTAGACCTGGCTCCTGAAACGACTTTGCACGACCTTCGCTGGGGGAGGCAGTATGAAGATGGGAATTTGGATGCCTTCGTTTGGGTATTTCAGATCAGCGGAGGGGCTCCTCCAGCTCACTTTATCGATGGATATGCTGGCGCCTCTAGTGAAAGACAGCCACCAATGTATTTTCGACTGGGTGGCGGAACCTGCAAAGGCGTCAGCAAACCTGGGCAGATAGTCTGGAGCCGCATTTACATCGAAGATCAGGAACTCTGTTTTGACACAGGTTTAGCTGAAGTCGTTAGTCTACCTGATCAAGAGACGCGCGAACGATGGGATCTTACGACGCCACAGTGGCCAATCATGCATGCAGTTCTCCATGGAGTTAGCCGTGACCAGATGATGGCTCGGCATAAATCCAATCATATTCAGGTCGCCTACGCGCAGGATCGTGCTAACGCTCGGCTCGCGATGTTCACCAAAGCAGCCGTCATGGAAGGGCTAGGCTTAAACGTAAGCTTCTGCGGCGACGTCTGACTATGGCGTATTTATCTGCATTCGCGGTCCAGTCTCGTTTACTGGACATTTCGCACGAATTTGGCTCTGCAAAGTTCAGTATCCTGGGCGAGGGAAATACATCCGGAAGACTTGATGAAGAAACATTCGTAGTTAAAGCGAGCGGTAGCAATCTGGAATCCTTAACTAAACTGGAACTGGTTACCTGCAGGTTCGACAAGTTGTTACCATCGCTCGACCAGGAAGAAGTATCTGAGGAGGCAATCGAAGATGTTCTTCTCCAATCGCGCGTTCTAAAGAATTCTCTGAAGCCCTCCGTTGAAACATTCTTTCATGCGCATCTGCTCACGATTCCCGGTGTGAAGTTTGTTGGGCATACACACCCGATACCTGTCAACCAAATCCTGTGTTCAGGATTCGGGAAAGCGTTTGGCGAGGAGAGACGGTTTCCAGACGAAGTTGTCTGCTGTGGGCCAAAATCCTTGCTGATTCCGTATGAAGATCCGGGCCTTGCTCTCGCAAAGAGGATTCGCGCTGACGTTTGTACTTTTCAGGAAACGAATCGGACATATCCAAAAGTAATATTGCTGGAGAACCATGGCCTCATCACGGTTGGCGACTCTGCCGAGGCGGTCCGGGTAGCGATGTTAATGACAGTGAAAGCGGCTGAAATATTTGCCGGCGCCCAAGCTCTAGGATCAATTATTGCAATGTCGCCAACTGAGGTCAGCAGGATCGAAAGCCGGTTAGACGAAGAATATCGACGCAGGATCTTGCACGGACAATCCTCTGGATGAACTCCTTGGAGCAAGGCTCCAGCCACGCTACCTGCTACCTGCCCGGTGAACATCGGAGGTCTTTCAGAGCTAGTGGCCGAACATTTTCTCAAACCTGTTTACATCTCTGAGTAGACAAAGGTGATTCCAGGCTTTGCACAGTGAGAACGAACCTCATGAATGTTGCAGATTACTTAGTGAGATTGTCCACGCCGACGTCGGCAGAGCGCTGTTGAAAAAGGTTTGCTCTTCTTCCCGCCTTAGCCCATCTTCGCCGATTCGCAGGGTTTGAGCTATTAAGTGCCTCAAAACACTGATAGGAGTTATAAAGTCTGCACTCAGAAGGCTTAGTTTGGCAGCGCCGACGACGTGTTATCGCGGAAAAGCATTGCTCTAAAAGTGCGCAGCTAAAAACTGCTCTACTTCGTCTCTCGTCGGATTAGCTTCCGCAGCACCGATGCGGGTTGCCACAATGGCTGCCTCCGCGTTTGCGAAGCGCATGATGGATGAGAGTTCCGCTGCTTCGACCTTTGAGAGTTCGTATGATGTTCGGCCGGCTAGTTGGGCTAAAAGTGCTGCCATGAAACTGTCGCCGCAGCCGGTTGTCTCAATCGCTTGAACCGCAAACCCGGGCACCGTCGCCAGCCTTTCACCATCACGGTAAACTGCTGATCCATCTCGTCCCATAGTGACAAAAACCAGCGCACCCGCTCTGGTGGGCAATGAGCGAATACCCATGTCGAAATCCTTGCTACTGGTCAGGAACTCAAGCTCTTCGTCGCTTACTTTTAAGATGTTCACTAAACTGACCAAATCGCGAAGAAATTTCAGATACTGATCAGCGTCAGCGATAATCGATCTGCGCACTGTTGGATCGAGCGACACCGGGATGTCAGAATCACTAAAACGTTTCGCCAGAGACGCATACGCCGATGCGGCTGGTTCTTCGGCTAAAACAATTCCACCGCAGTGATAATTGGTGAATGCTTTGATGTCGACACGCAGAAGTTCGTCTGCACGCAGCAAAAGATCCGCAGCATGATCTCTGTAAAAACGAAACTCCGGTTTTCCGCTCTTATCAACGGCAACAAACGCCAGTGTGGTTTTCGTTCCAGCCTCTCGAACGGCATTCGAAACATCAATCGATTCTGATTTTAAGAATTCCAGAAGCGCATCACCGAATTCATCGCTGCCAAATTTTGCAACATACGATACGGGAACGCCCAGACGCTGAATTCCAACCGCGATGTTAAACGGGGAACCACCCGCTCGCTTTCCAAAAGTCTTAGTACCTCCCAGACCTGCACCGATATCGGCTGAAATCAGATCAAAGAGGATGTCACCGCCAACCAGGACGGAAGGATTGTTGTTCATGGGAGGTTATGCACAGTCAGTGCTTACAATCGTTTATCGTTTGCAGATAGATTTCTTCCAGCTGATTTATCTGTGCAGCAAGATCAAATTGCTTATTGATCACCAAGGATCCGTTGGCCGCAATCGATTGATATAACTGTGTGTTGTCAGCAAGTTTCAGCATGGCCGCGGCCAGTTCATCGGGTTCAGACTCGGACACCAGAAGTCCCGAGCTTTCGTTTTCAATTGCTTCGATAATCCCGCCATGTCTGGTCGCGATGCACGGTAAGCCGGTAGCCATTGCCTCAAGCAGGCTGTTTGGAATCCCTTCCTGGTCTCCAGAGGATGTTTTCACACTGGGATGGAGGAAAAAATGGCTGTCATAATAGAGATCCCGGAGCTTGGCTTGCGTCAGAAAACCGGTGAACTCCACATAGGATCTGATACCCAAACTTTCAGCCAGGCTTTTAAGCGAATCCAGTAAAGGACCTTGACCCGCAATGCGCAACTCGGCCTGAGGCCATCGTTCCCGAAAGAATGCGAAAGCCCGAATACTGGATTCCAATCCCTTTTTAGGTATTAATCGACTAGCCTGTAAAAACTTCCAAGTGCCTCGCACGGGAATGGGGCGCTGACGAAATGGAAAGTAATTAAGCGGAATCCCTGTGCGATGAATCCAAAGCTTTTCAGCAGAACAACCTGCGGAACGCAAAACTAAAGCGAGGGAGGCAGATCGAGCGAGGACTCGGTTTGCCCTCTTTAGAACTTCTTTCAGGGTCTCGCGGGTACGGGGCGTCGATTGGGCGGCTTGCGCATCCGCACCGTGAAAAGAAATAACTACAGGCAACGTCGTTCTGCGAAGGAACGGCAACCAAAAAATTCCATTATTACCCAAGTAAATGTGCAATGCAGCACACCTGTGTTTCCTTAAGGATCCGCGCAAGGATGACGTCTCCCGCGATGACGCCTGGGGCATCGATTTATTGGTCCGGTTCCATTGGCGCCGCACCCAGCGGAATCTGCTGCGTTGCAGCAACTCGAGGCGATCTATAGGAAACGAACTCTGGTTTTCACGCTTGAAGGCGAGAACCTGAGGAACCACTCTTTTGAGACCACTTGTTTGCCGATAGATATGTAACATCTCCGGCTTTAGAAAGGTCGGACAGAAGATCCCGACAATCGGTTTCTGCTCGGTCAACTTATCTTAGGGCTTTTCAACTGACGGCTCGCTCTTGTCAATCTTAAAACGTAAACGAGAAAATTTTCAGAAATCTCGGTCGCTGCCTGTAATCAAAGATGTCCGACGCAACCACCTGCTGCCCAGAACCGTACCGCGCCGGAGCCGCAGGATTAACTAATTGAAGCTTATTGGGTGCAGTCATTAATTTTTGGAACCAGCTCGAATTTGAACCTTGCTCTACTGGCGGTCGAGGCGGCTCAGGTTGCGGAACGACGCGTGGAGCGGTCCTGAATTGTTGACCAAATGCCGCAGAAGTGCTGACGGCAACCACCGCGAATAGTGCGACTAACGTTTTCTTCATATCACCCATTTGTTAGTTGACGATCTTCGGAGTACAAAGTCGTCGACCGGATAACTTACGCGAAATTCCAGACAAATCGAGGCGAATATTGCCATGTTGCGTCCTGATCGAGCTTATATTTTAGACTTGGCCAGAGCACTGATAGCACTTCTTTTATTTTTGCCACAATTCGGATGGTCCGCCCCGGTCACTGATCCAGTTGCAGCGTACCTTGCAATGAATATACCCGATCGTGCTCGAAACGCCGGGCGGCTCCTCGTACTTAAAACGGTAGAGGTCGATCTTAGCGGAAAGGGTGATAGGACAGTGTTTGTCGGCACTTGGTATCGGAATTCCGGCCCTAACACTTGGCTTTGGGCTGGATTTGCGCCGACAGAGGGCGGGTACGAATTAATTACGCCAAAGGATTCCGACCTTTTGATTGATTTCGAGGGGATTTACATCGGCGTTTTACCAGATATTGGTCGTTACGGAATGGCGCAAGCCTACAGCCTGGAGCTGGACAATAAAGACCGTGACCAGTCAAATCTGATTAGTGATCTGACCTTTTATTATCTGGACGGCAAACAGCTGGTTGAGAAAGGGTCCGGTCCTTTGGACCGCAACGATCCGCAACAAAGGAAAATTTTCGATTTCTACTTTGGTCTCGATAGAAAGATATCCTCAAAACCAAGGATCAGCTCATATACAGTCGTAGATCTAATCCGGATGGGATATAAGATCCCTCGTTGGTCGCCTTTTTAAACAGCAGCGCTGAGTAGTGGTTTGATTGGAGAAGAAATCCCACGACGGCCCAGGGCTAAGCAGTGTCCAGCCCAGCCCCAGGTATGCCCAAACGATCAAGCTAAGGGTTAATCGTGATTTGAATGGGAAGTGAGAATTTGCCTTTGAGTTGGATATCGTCTGAAGCTGCGCCCACCGAGATGTCGTAGGTTCCCGCCGATGCAGTCCACTTTTGAGTCGTTTCGTCCCAGTATGCAAACGATCGTACATTCAATGGCAGTGTTACTACCTGGGACTGCCCTGGCTCTAGATAGACCTTCCTGAATCCTTTTAGCTCCTTGATAGGCCGATCGACAGGAGGGTTCTCCTGCCCAACATAGAGCTGAGCTACTTCAGCCCCAGCCACTTTGCCGGTATTGCTTACTCTGAAAGTGACATTAATGAGGGTTTGACCGCCACCTTGTTGGACGTTCGTTCCTGGGGAGCTCACTTGAGTTAGGGAATCATCCTCGTCTAGAGCAGGAACAATATGCAGGCCAGAGAAGCCGAATGTTGTATATGATAATCCGTAACCAAAGGCGTAGAGTGGCTGAATGTTGCGCTTTTCGTATCCACGATAACCTACGTACAATCCTTCCGAATAGTCAATCTCTGTAGGATGCTGGTTGACTGGATTAGGGAAAGTTGCATAGGCCGGGTTGTCAGTAATCCGACGCTCGAAA
>JAFAXJ010000111.1 GCA_019241095.1 Verrucomicrobiota bacterium
GTAATCGCGGCGGTTAACAAAAACAAGGTCTTGGATTACCTGCCGATGTCGGTGTCAATGTTAGGCATTTGTCTGCCGACGTTTGTCATGGGCCCAATTCTCGCATTGGTTTTCGGCTTATTTCTCAAAATCGCTCCTGTGAGCGGTTGGTATGGCCTCGACTATGTCCCGCTGCATCCAGCTATCATGCCAGCCCTCACTCTCGGATTGTTCTACTCTGCCTATATCGCTCGCCTTACCAGGGGCGGCATGCTGGATGTTTTGAACCAGGACTTTATTCGGACAGCACGTGCGAAAGGGGTTCCGGATCATGAGATTATAGTTAAGCATGCCCTGCGGGGCGGACTTCTTCCCGTAATCGCATTTCTGGGTCCGGCCTTTGCTGGCTTAATCAGCGGTTCATTTGTGGTCGAAAAGATTTTCAATGTGCCCGGATTAGGTCAGGAATTTATTAAATCGGTTTTCAACCGTGACTACCCTTTAATTATGGCGACGGTAGCTTTCTTCGGGATTCTGATCGTCGTTTTCAATCTAGTATCGGACATCGTTCAAGCTTTGTTAGATCCTCGTGTGCGAACCTGACGTACGTTAATCATGGCAACTGTTACGTTTGAGGCGGCCTCCTCATCTGCCAAGCTTCAGGGCAGTTCTTTATGGCGCGACGCCTGGTTTCGCCTCCGTAAAAACGTCCTTGCTATTGTTGGCCTTTGTACTTTCTGCTTTATTACCGCCGCTTGTTTGATCGGTCCCTTTTTCACTGGGTACTCGTATGAGCGCACAGAATTGTCGCTAAAGGCAAGCCCGCCTCTCGACAAGATCATCGAGCGTACAGAAAGGCGCAGAAACGCTGGTCCTAAGATCACTCATTTAGCCTTATCAAGTCTGGAGAACGAGTTTCTGAACAGACCGGCGCCGGAAAGAAAATCAATCATCCGGGAAATAGGGAATAGGCGGATCTATATTGAGGGCCAGAATAGCTTTCAAGTGAGTCACGATCGCCATTGGTTTGGCACCGATCCGCTTGGTCGTGATCTGTTAACAAGGGTGCTGATTGGGGGTAGGATCTCTCTCACAGTGGGATTTGCTGCCACGCTGGTTTCCACGATCATCGGGGTATTCTGGGGCTCAGTTGCAGGATTCGTTGGCGGCAAGGTGGACAGTTTGATGATGCGATTTGCTGACATTCTTTATGCATTGCCTTTTACAGTAATCGTTATTTTGTTGATGATGTTGTTTGGCCGAAATTTCCTTCTGCTCTTTGTCGCGATAGGAGCCGTTGAGTGGCTGAACATGTCCCGCATTGTTCGCGGTGAAATTATTTCGCTGAAACAGCGCGAATTTATCGAGGCGGCCATTTCGCTCGGATTAAGTAATCGCCGCATTCTGGTGCGCCACTTGATTCCGAATGTAATGAGTTCAATTATCATTTTCACGACACTTACAGTTCCGAACGTGATAATGTTAGAATCAGTTCTGAGCTTCCTCGGATTAGGAGTCCAACCCCCACTTAGCTCTTGGGGCGTTCTGATCGATGAAGGAGCAAGGACGATGGACACCTCGATTTGGTTACTTGCTTTCCCGGCACTAGCATTTTCGTTAACCTTGTTCTCACTTAACTTTCTTGGTGATGGCCTGCGCGACGCGCTGGACCCCAAAGCGTCTAGAGATTAGAAATGCCTCTCCTCGAGATCGAAAATCTTCGGACCTACTTCTACGTTCGGGAAGGTGTGGTGCGAGCTGTGGATGGTATTTCGCTCTCGCTTGATGCAGGCCGGACCCAAGGGATCGTTGGAGAGTCAGGATCTGGCAAATCGGTCGCTTGTTATTCAGTTCTTGGACTAATTCCGCAGCCTCCCGGTAAAATTGTTTCCGGCTCTGCTCGTTTCGGCGGTATTGACCTATTGCATTGTTCAAAGGAAGAGCTACGGCGGATTCGCGGCAAACGCATCTCGATGATCTTTCAGGATCCGATGACTTCGCTGAATCCTTACATGCGTGTAGCGGACCAGCTGATTGAGCCATTGCTTGTGCATGAGAAACTATCTAGCACACACGCTTGGAAAAAAGCGGTTGCCAGTTTGGAGGAAGTTGGCGTGCGTGATGCCGGCCGGCGGATCAACTTGTATCCTCACCAGTTTTCCGGTGGAATGCGCCAGCGGGTAATGATTGCGATGGCGCTGATCAGCCGGCCCGAAATACTGATTGCTGACGAACCAACAACCGCCCTTGATGTGACCGTTCAGGCGCAAATCCTGGAGTTGATTAGACAACGTCAGAAGGAACTTGGCACGGCGATTATCTTCATCACCCACGATTTAGGCATTGTCGCCTCATTCTGTCAGTCAGTAAATGTGATGTATGCCGGTCGAATAGTTGAATCGGCGGCAACGGAGGCAATCTTCAACAAGCCAACACATCCTTACACAGCCGCGTTACAGCAATCAATCCCTGCATTGCACAGTAAGGGCGAGACGCTTTATACAATCCCGGGTTCGCCTCCTGATCTGATTCAAGAGCTGAAAGGGTGTCCGTTCGCGCCCCGATGCAACTATAGTTTAGTCGAATGCAGGACCGACGGTCCGCTTTTGAGTGAAATAGTATCTGGCCATCAGACAGCCTGTACTCGATACCAGCGGGGTGAATTGG
This sequence comes from Verrucomicrobiota bacterium, assembly GCA_019241095.1. Lineage (GTDB taxonomy): Bacteria > Verrucomicrobiota > Verrucomicrobiia > Chthoniobacterales > JAFAMB01 > JAFAXJ01. Next base: position 2,647 of record JAFAXJ010000111.1, read on the forward strand.
GCGATCTACGGCAAAAGCCTGAGAAGGTTGTAGCATGAGTAGTTTTCTTGAACTGAATAACGTCAAGACGCATTTCCCGCTTTACCGCGGAGCGATAATTCGTCATCGGATTGGTTATGTTAAGGCCGTAGACGGCATTGGCCTTTCACTAAAGAAAGGCGAAGTTCTTGGGTTAGTTGGCGAATCAGGCTGCGGGAAATCC
>JAFAXJ010000272.1 GCA_019241095.1 Verrucomicrobiota bacterium
GGTCATTAATGACTCTATTCCATTCTCCCTAACGGGTTGTTATCGGCCGCTATCCGCAAGTTCATTAGCGCCCATCAGGCACTGATTAACCAACTCAACCTTAAGCACGCCCTCGGCCCTGGCCATAACCGCGCCAGGGCAAGAACCCACCCCAATGCTTTCCCCTGATTGGTTAGTACCTTTAAAGAATGCTACTCAAAGAAATAACTACCGAACACCCCTCTTGAAAGTCTTTCTGTTTTCCTGCTGCCACGGCTTTTCACAAACTCTAGTCGGTCTGGCTGAAGATTGTTACACCCTTAGGCCATGGACCTACGGTGGCAGATCTCAAGGCGGTTGCCACACGGGTCTTCGAAAAATACGCCGTAGTATTTTCATCTTCCCATCCGGGACCTTCGACCTTTTGTGCGCCGGCGCCCGTGGCAATCCCGGCGAGGCGATCGACTTCCGCCGGGCTTTCCGCCCAAAACGCGATCCGGTTCTCATTAGGCACGTGGCCGGGCGATTCGGTAACGCCGAAAAAAGTCGTTGTCTGTCATCAAGCGCCGCGGCTTCGTATTGGAGCCAGTTCGGAATTCTCGTCTCCCGCATGAAGCCGAGCGCGGGCAGCAGCACTTCATAAAAGTCACGCACTTCCGCGAGGGTGCGGACACGAAGATCGATGTGGTCGTAAAGGCGAGGCATGCGCCGCAATCAGCATAGATCGAGTGGTTTCGGAAGCTCTCGGCTGCGTGCTGGCAAATCATCCATCGGCACTGGGCACCGAACCGCGATCGGCTTCGAGTTCAACCACTACGCCACCTGTTCGTCGGCAAGGTTCGATCAACGCGCTTTTTCTTTAAATAGGAGCTGCGAAGAGCAGACATCCGAATGACGGCAAGGCTCGAGACTATTAAGGCATCGGTGGATCCCGCTCGGAGAGAAATGCGCGACCGGCTCCGGTCGGAGAACACCAAGTCCCAATTGACCATGGGCGTTTACGGGGTTTCCAGTCTTGTGCCTTTCACCTGATCGTTGTCGCTGTCCAGCACCTTCCGGTCTGCATCCATAAAGTCCACCTTGCATTGGCGGGTCGTAAACTCGTTCCCTGACTCGGAGAAGATCAAGGTGCTCTGGACTCGCAGGTATCCGTTTACTTCGCCGTCCTTCAATAGCGCCGCGTAAAACGTCAGTTTGAACTCTCTGTCGCCCGTTTGGGCCCAGCGGCCGTATCCGGGACCACGCTCATTCGCAAGGCCTCGGTTCGGCGGCGCGAGCGAAAATTTTGTGTTACCGGTGGTAGTAAAGCTGCCGTCCCCGCCAAAGCTCGCAATGCTCAGTAGAGACGGTAGTGGCACGCCCCCCGCGACTATCTTTACTTCCCACACCCCCACCAACGTCTTTTTCTCAGCCGGATGGGCGACCAGCAGAAGCGGAACAGTCATGCACAGGAAAGCCAGCCCGATTGATCCATTTTTCCTGGTCACACTCACACGTTGCAAAAGGTGTCGCATTCAAAACCACTGTTGTTCGGTTTCAACTCGTTCTTTGATCATCTGCCAGCTTAAACGCTAGCTCTGTTTCCCATTTCGCTGGATCCGGCTCCTTTGTCGGATCGGTGAAGTAGTTCTCGACACGTGCCCGCCATTCCTCGCTCTTGGGACCTGCAGGCCGCTTGTCCCAAACAATGCCTTTCTTCTCTGCCCAAGCCAATAGATCAGCGGTCGCCCGCATGAGACCGTCGTAGGGTCCGGTGTATATGAGCGTGGCATAGCGACCCGCTGGGATCGTGTCTGCGGTAACGCGGCCATCGCCTGTCACGGCGGTTGCGACTGGAACGCCTACATCAATCTCCATCTTTGCTTCCATATCGATGATGCGATAGCGCCAGAGAGGTGCACCAGCTGACTTCAAGCCTCTGCTTGCCAACCAACCATACACTTCCCGCCACAGCGGTGGCAGCATTGGTCCCATTTCTTGCATAGTGACCTGGGTTCGAATCCCCACATAGTGTCGCTCATTGCGATCTTCAATCTTTGGTTCAGTGATCATTTTGTCTCCTTTTCGAGTTGCGGACATATCCAGCAATCGTTTGGTGACTCTTTTCCGCTAGTTGTTCCCTACCCTTCTGCCGCCCCGATCCAATGCTATGGGAACTTGAATTTCAGTGACATAAGAGTGGTCGTCCTGGCGCAGCGGCTCTCCGCACTGCAGATAAATTTCGCGAATCGGTCCATGGACCTGGTATCCGTTCGCTTCGACCCATTTTAGAACCATCTGGTAGCTTTGGGTCAGTGTGTTGTAGGCACCATGATGAATGACGCTTGCCACTTTAACCATTGGCAGATCGGCGCATCTTAGGGTTGAAAGCCCCTGATATTTCTCGTCGACCGGGACACAGGCTTCTGCGTCCACGTCCTGATCCTTGTGTTCGTCGTCATGCCAGATTGCGAAGCACGGACCTCTAGCCGCCGCCCCTGGAAATGCGCGGAAAAGCGCCCCGAAAAGTTGGCCTACCTGATTGTAGGCAGAAATCGTCTTTCGGATTGATGCGAACCGTTGAGATTCGACCTTTTTAATAATGACCGCGTCTGTATTCGTGGTGTTCTCCTGGTGAATCAGCTGAAGAAGGGCCTCCACTCGTTCAAGGCACTCCTGTTCTTTGAGAAGCCGTTGCTGTTGCTCAGCCCTACGCAGCCGCAACATTCCACGGAGTTCATCTGTGGAGAGATCAGTCTCGAGGACGTACCCGATCTGGTCCAAGGAAAATCCGAGATTGCGCAACGCTAGAATCCGATGCAACTGGCGAAGCTGAACCATCGAGTAGTAACGATAACCCGACACTTGGTTGACCTGCGTGGGCTTCAATAAGCCGACCTCATCGTAATAACGCAGCGTTTTTATCGAGACTTGGCTCAATCTCGAGAAGTCTCCGATCTTCAGCATAATTCTCTCGTACGCCCTCCAGCAACGGGAGAGTCAAGTGACAATTAGGATTTTGTGCGCCGTGAAGAGAAAAAATCAGCAAGACAAGCAGGAACTTGCAGTGGTCCGGGACAGCGGCGACATGCTTTCGGCAGTGTTGGCCGGCCATCCGAAAAATTCGATTAATCGAATCGCATTGGTTTATTTGGCTTGAAACTTTCCGCGGTCAATCAGGGTACACAGCCACGGTTTTGCCGCTGTAACTGAAGGGCTCTCTACACCAGACGGATACCACCGAACAGCCTCAAAAGCCTTGAGGCCAGGCGCTAATTGAGAAACATCTGTTGTTCATAAGCCCGTCAATCGACATGTGTAGTACTAAGCGGTCGATCTAGGCGTTTCGCAGGAGGCATTTTCATGCTGCAGCCTTCGATGCGCCAGCGACGATCGATAGCGTCCGAGACCACCCAAAGGCCCACCGAAGCGGGTCAGGTTTGGGTAAACACTAAAAGCGCCAAGTACTGGCTGCAGGTTCGCGTTTCTCTGGCAAAACCAGTAAGGTGAATATCTCGATTAAACAGAGGCGAAGGCTAAGGGCTACATTCCGTCGAACGGGACTGGTCAATGACACCTAAACACAAACTGACGACCCCGTTACATGGCCGGATAACAGCAGCGGTGGAGAACGACCCGGACGGACCGATGCGGTTAAAAGCGAAGCTTGTAAACGGTAAACCAATAGCAATCGGGGTAGGTCTGGCGCAGGTCTGTTTGCCGCTTTGAGGATATGGATGCATTGGAAAGCGCCTCTTCAAAAAAACGGAATGCTTTTTAGCTCCGTGAGCTCCTTCCGCCCATCGTCAGTCTAGGTCGGGGTGAGAAAGGATGCATCTGACCGGTGCAAAGATTTTGAACAATTTTTGAAATTCGAAGATCTCAATCCCGTTGTAATCCGTGAGAACAAAGAAATCCGCGTTGCTGCGGTAAACAAAGAATAAACAGGAAAAAGTCATGTCGAATCCATATGAGGGCGATTCCACAACATCTGTATCTGGGATTACAGGGACAAACAGCACAGGCGGTTCCGGCGTCTCCGGCAGCAGCCAGAGCGGGCATGGGGTGGAAGGGAACAGTGTTACCGGAAACGGTGTTTACGGGGCGAGTAAGAATAGTGACGCAGTGGTTGGTTTTGCCTCTGCAGCTGGGAAGTCGGGTGTGCTCGGGCTCGCTCCGAACGGGAACGCAGTAACGGGCATCAGTGACAGTTCCACCGGTGTGTGCGGGATAGGCAAAAGTTTCGGTGTGGTTGGCACCAGTACGAGCGGCGAGGGCGTGCATGCGCACAGCGATAGTGGCAACGCTCTTCATGCAGACAGCGGACAGAGTGACGCTGTCGTCGGCTACACTGCGGCGCAGGGGAAGTCGGGAGTGCTCGGGTTCGCTCCGAATGGGAACGCTGTAACGGGTATCAGCGACAACGCTACCGGTGTAAGCGGGATAGGCAAAAGTTTCGGCATCGTTGGCACTAGCACGAGCGGCGAGGGCGTGCATGCGCACAGCGATAGTGGCAACGCTCTTCATGGAGACAGCGGACAGAGTGACGCTGTCGTCGGCTACACTGCGGCGCAGGGGAAGTCGGGAGTGCTCGGGTTCGCTCCGAATGGGAGCGCTGTAACGGGTATCAGCGACAACGCTACCGGTGTAAGCGGCAGTGGCAAGAACTTCGGTGTGGTTGGCACCAGCACGAGCGGCGAGGGCGTGCATGCCCACAGCGATAGTGGCAATGCCGTACACGGAGACAGCGCGCAGAGTGATGCTGTTGTCGGTCTCGCTGCAGCACAGGGCAAGGCAGGTGTGCTTGGCCTCGCTCCAGACGGAAACGCCGTCGCTGGCATCAGCGATAATGGTACCGGCGTTTATGGCAAAGGAGGTGCCTGGGCTGGATATTTCGATGGCAAGCTCGGCGTCAAAGAAGATATCATTCTGACGAACGCTGACTGTGCCGAAGACTTCGACGTGGTAGTAGCAGAACGGATCGAGCCTGGAAGTGTGATGGTGCTCGGCGAGGAAGGACTTCTGGTGGAGAGCGGGAGGGCGTACGATAACAGGGTCGCGGGAGTGATTTCCGGGGCAGGCGACTACAAACCGGGTATTGTCCTCGACAAAAAACAAGGATTTGCCGGCCGGTTGCCCGTCGCTCTGATTGGCAAGGTCTACTGCAAAGTGGATGCAGAGGGTGCGCCGGTCGCGGTGGGTGACCTGTTAACGACGTCTCCCACACTTGGCCACGCGATGAAAGCGGCCGACCCCGCCCGGGCTTTTGGGTCGGTAATAGGTAAAGCTTTGAGGCCACTCAAAGCAGGTCGAGGACTGATCCCGATTCTTGTCGCTTTGCAGTGACGGCGCGAACTGAAGACAGCGAGAACGACGATGGATCTACCGCCCGTTAGAACCCACATCAGTCTCGGGACGATCCGTCTGGCGACCTCTGTCAGCGGCTTAAACTTTCACCCG
>JAFAXJ010000536.1 GCA_019241095.1 Verrucomicrobiota bacterium
CTCATCTTTATTTTCGCCGGCCAGAACCGAGGCGATATCGTTCATGCTCATTCCCATTGAAGCCAGCGCCGCTGGGTTGACCTGAACGCGTACGGCCGATTGCGCTCCGCCCCCGAGATCGACTTCACTTACTCCGTTGACTTGGGAAATCGATGGCAGTAGCAACTCGTTCGCGTAATCATAGACCTTGGGTCGGGGGATAGTATCAGAAGTGAGCGCCAGGATCAGAACTGGAGTGTCGTTTGGGTTCGCTTTACGATAGCTGGGCGGGTTCGGCAGCCCGGCTGGCAATTCGCTTGAAGCGGCATTGATAGCAGCCTGCACATCGCGAGCCGCCCCATTGATATCGCGGCTTTGATCAAATTGCAGGACGATGCGTGTACCATTAAGCTGGCTGGTTGAAGTCAGCTCGTTTACACCTGGAATATTAGCAAAACGGCGTTCCAACGGCGCTGCAAGCGATGTCGCAGCTGTCTCCGGATCGGCGCCCGGATAATTTGCCATCACATTGATAGTCGGAAAATCAACCTGTGGAAGGGGCGCTACCGGCAGGAACCGGTAAGCAACCAAGCCACTCAGCAGCAACCCAGCGGCAAGTAAGGATGTCGCGATCGGACGTCGAATGAATGGCTCAGAAATGTTCATCTGATCTGTCTTGAAAACACTGTCACTTCTCCCGGGCGGCCTGACCGTTCTCGCATCAAGTGCTCAGGGAGCCAGAGCCGGCTCCAACTCTTTCATTTTTGGCGCTGCCTTACCTTTGCGCCTTCTGAAAATACTGCCCAATTTCTCCATATACAGATAGATAACTGGCGTCGTGTATAGGGTTAGGATCTGAGAAACCAGCAACCCACCGACAATCGTAATTCCGAGAGGCTTGCGTAATTCTGAACCGGTACCTTCCTGCACTGCAAGCGGCAGCGCACCAAGAAGGGCTGCCATAGTGGTCATCATGATTGGACGAAACCGCAGCAGAGCAGCTTCATAGATCGAAGCTTCAGGCGATTTTCCTCGTTCCCGTTCCGCTTCCAGGGCGAAATCGATCATCATGATGGCATTTTTCTTCACGATACCAATCAGGAGGATAATGCCGATTAACGCAATTAATGAGAAATCAATATTGAAAAGTTGCAAAGCTAACAAAGCGCCGACGCCCGCTGACGGCAAGGTTGATAGGATGGTAATCGGGTGAATATAACTTTCATACAATACCCCCAATACAATATAGATCACCACGATTGCTGCCAGGATCAGCCATGGCTCTGAACTAAGTGAAGACTGAAACTCTGCTGCAGTTCCAGTAAAGCTTGTGGTAATGGTTTCTGGCAGCCCTAAACTAGCCTTTACACGTGCTATCGCCTCAACCGCTTGCCCTAACGATTTACCTGGTCCCAAATTAAACGACACTGTTGCCGCGGAGAACGAGTTCTGATGCAGCACGGAAAGGGGCGCCGTAGTGGTGCGCATCGTTGCTATGGCAGAAAGTGGTACCTGTGTTCCTCCAGCAGTAATTTGCCCGCTCGCTGTAATAGCGCCCGTAACCGATCCCTGACCCGCAGCATTCCCGGTGGCATTAACGTAAAGCTTTGATAGCACTTCAGGAGAAATCTTGAACTCAGGCTGAACTTCCATCACTACCCAGTACTGATTTAGCTGAGTAAAAATCAGAGAAATCTGCCGCTGGCCGAAACAGTCGTATAGCACGTTATCCACAGCATCGATCTGGACTCCTAGCCGAGAAGCTTTTTGCCGATCAACGTCTATTACCTGTTGCAACCCGTTTTGTTGCTGATCACTTGCAACATCAGCTAGCTCAGGTTGCTTTTGTAATTCGGCTAACAATTTTGGGGTCCAGGTTGCCAGTTCATTGGCGTTCGTGTCTTCCAGAACATATTGGTATTGTGTGCGGCTAACCCGGGTATCGATTTGCAAATCCTGCACCGGTTGCATGAAAAGCGAGATCCCTTCAATATTACGGGTACTCTCGTGCAGGCGCGCCATGATTTGCTCCGCGCTGGATTTCCTTTGCTCACGTGGCTTAAGCACAATATAGAGGCGACCGGTATTCATTGTGGCATTTACCGTTCCGGCGCCCACAAAGGAGGCGACAGCAGCTACGTCGGGATCTGCACCAACGACATCGGAGATTTTCCGTTGTCGCTGCAACATTGCCTGAAAGGAGATATCTTGAGCCGCGTCGGTTACTCCAATGATCTCGCCCGTATCTTGCTGGGGCAACAATCCCTTTGGAATCACGACATACTGAATGACAGTTGCAACCAGCGTAATGATAGCGAAGGCCAGAGTTATGAGCCGATGCCTTAAAACCCATCTTAATCCCGCTTCATACAAACGTAACAAACGCTCGAAAATCCGTTCGCTCCACCGATAAAACCTGCTTTCTTTCCCCTCACCAATTGGCTTGAGGAACTTTGCACACATCATCGGCGTCAGCGTAAGCGAAACAATTGCGGAAACGATCACTGCCACACTGAGGGTGATAGCAAATTCCCGGAACAGACGCCCAACTATGCCGCTCATGAACAGTAAGGGGATGAAGACTGCTATCAGCGAGATGCTAAGTGATATGACCGTAAACCCAATTTGGCGCGATCCTTTCAAAGCGGCCTCGAGCGGTTGCTCACCCGCCTCGATGTAACGGTAAATGTTCTCGATCATCACAATCGCGTCGTCGACAACGAAACCTGTCGAAATGGTTAGAGCCATGAGCGTGAGATTATTAAGGCTGAAGCCGAGGATATACATCACTCCAAAAGTGCCGATCAGCGACAAAGGCAGTGCAACGCTCGGTATTACCGTCGCCCACAATCTGCGCAGGAAAAGAAAGATCACCAGTATTACCAGCGCAACAGTTAGGATCAGAGTAAACTGCACGTCACGAACTGATGCACGGATCGTTTCGGTACGATCGGTAAGGATGGAAACCTTTACAGCCGGAGGAAACGAGGCAGTGAGGCGCGGTAGTAACTTTTTGATCCGGTCGACTGTCTGGATAATGTTAGCGCCGGGCTGACGTTGTATATCCACGATGATGGAACTTTTTTTGCCCACCCATGCAGCCAGTTGGGTGTTCTCGACGCTATCAGAAACATCTGAGACATCTTTGAGCCTGACTGGGCCGCCATTCCGGTAAGCAACAATGATATTCCCATACTGGGCGGCGTCAGTTAGCTGATCATTCGAGTTGATTGTGTAAGATTGTTTTTTTCCATCAAAGCTGCCCTTCGGAGCATCGGTGCTGGCTTGGGTGATGATGTTTCGCAAGTCTTCCGGCCCTAGATTCAATGAGGCAAGAGCCGAAGGATTGAATTGAACACGTACTGCCGGCTTTTGATCGCCCTCAATTGTAACAAGTCCGACTCCGGAAAGCTGGCTTAATTTTTGCGCAAGAAGGGTGTCTGCAAAATTGTTCACTTCTGCAATCGTCATAGAATCAGACGATATGGCCAGCGTCAGGATCGGCGTGTCTGCCGGGTTAACTTTGTTATAGACTGGTAAGTTAGGTAGATCGCTGGGGAGATAACCGCGAGCGACATTAATCGCGGCCTGAACGTCTTGGGCCGCGACATCAATGTCACGGTTCAGGTTAAACTGCATGGTAATCGTGCTCACGCCAAATGAACTGGTGGAATTCATTGACGCCAATCCGCTGATCTGTGCGAACTGTGTTTCCAGCGGCGTCGTCACCGCGGTTGTCATTACTTCCGGGCTTGCCCCAGGATACCGAGTCACAACTTGAATGGTTGGATAATCTACCGTGGGCAGGGAGGAGATGGGAAGAAGATTATAACCTAACAGGCCAAGCAAAATCACCCCAACCATTAAAAGTGAAGTGGCAATTGGCCTGCGAATAAAGATCTCAGAAATGTTCATCTAACTGAAAAGTGTGTGCTCGAGATAAGCATTAGCTCCGACGAGCCCGGCTCAAGTTTGAACTAGGTGCCGGAATTGGCATTCCGATTGTCATCCTCTCGGGAATGATCTCCGGCCCGCCGGCTATTCTCGTACTTACCTTTGTTACCATGCGAATGCTCGGATCCCCCTGTCGGGACCTGAGTATTTTTGCGAAGATCAGGGGCAGGGGACGAGCTGTTCTCCGATCTACCGGCTGGAGCTGCGTTATTCCCACCGGTAATGTCAGTCACTGCCGAATTCTGGTCATTTTGCGCTAGTTGCCGCCCAGAAACACTTCTGGGTGTCACGATTTCCACTTTGCCGCCCGGCTGCAGCTTGTACTGTCCGTCCACTACCACCTGTTCTCCAGCTTGTAAGCCATCCAGGATGATGGCTTTCCCGCTATCAATTTGACCTACCTTCACTGCCCTGACCTCTGCGGTCTTGTCCGCCGTGATCACATAGGCGAAAGTGCCGTTCGGTCCGCGTTGTACCACGGAAGCCGGAACTACGACCGCATCTTTTTGGGTGGTCACATGCAGACGTGCATCAACAAACTGTCCCGGCCACAGCTTTAAATCGGGATTGTCGAAGTTAGCTTTTAACTTAAAGGTCCCGGTAGAAGTATCAATCTGGTTATCCACCACGGCCAGGGCGCCTTGTTCGAGAGGTTTATTTTGATAACCGTCCACAGCGATGACCTGAAGCTGACCTTGGCTGAACGCCTGGTTTACGTCCGATACGTTTTGCTGAGGCAACGTGAAAATAACCGAAATAGGCCGCAATTGAGTAATGACGACTAGAGTGGAACCAGGAGTGAGATAATTTCCCTGATCCACCTGTCGAATACCGCAGCGACCATCGATGGGCGCAGTGATTCGAGCATAGTCAAGAAGCGTTTGTGCGTTATCGATCGAAGCTTGGTCGCCTTTGACCGTGGCATCCAGTTGGTCCACGAGAAATCGCTGCGTATCATATGTCTGATGATCAAGGACGCCTCTTTTGAATAGATCCGTGTCACGGTCCAGCAAGTCTTTCGCATTATTAAGCTGCGCTTGATCTGTTGCCTTCCTTGCCGTCGCTTGATCCAGCTGGGATTGATAGGTTCTGGGATCAATCTGCGCAAGCAAATCACCCGTCTTGACATCTTGGCCTTCCTTGAAATTAACCGTAACTAGAATCCCGCTCACCTGGGGATGAACCGCGACAGTGTTGTAGGCTTGGACTGTTCCGATTCCATCCAGGAAAATTGGCACATCCTGTTTCTGTGCGCTTCCGGCCACGACGGGTACGGGACCCACAGGCGCTCCAGCTCCTCCTGGACCCCCAGACCTTCGCGGGGTGCGCCCATTATCTTGGTTGTTTTGAGTCAACCCTGCAGATGCGGTTCCCGGCAGCTTATCGGGCTGGTGTCGTAAAAAAAACCAAGCCGCGCCAGCGATCAAGAGCAAGAAAACAATAATCCAGGTGAATTTGCGCATGTTCTGTTATCGCTCCGGAGGTGTTCAGCGCGCACGCGCCGAAACCGGTCGCGGGTAGAAGAAAACTTTGCGTCTGATCGGTTCAACTTGCAAACTGACCAAGCCGCTATGGCTTCTTCGTGCGATATGCCCTTCTTTTCGTGCAATCTTCATTCTACTTACTCCTGAGCTACAGTATTCTCTACGCCTCAATCACAATTGCGGCGACTGCTGGTATTATCGGCATCTTTCGTGCCTGAATTGAGGCATACCGAAGTAGGAGCGCAGCTTTGAATGAGTACCTGTGGGTCCTAACCAAAGGTCCCAGGGGTATTGATGTGTCCCATCGGAAAGCGCCAGACCTGGATCCGCATCTTAGACCTGCCAAACATTACTGCTTTGTTCCCTGAGTCTGACCTTCGTTCCACCGCTCCCGGTCGGAGTAATAGAGACATTGGCCGTTCGCCAGCACCAAAGGGCCTTTAAGAGGAAAGTTTGTCAGCGCTTCCCGGATCGGAATCAGCACTGCCGCCCATTGGCCGAAGTCCCCTGCCTGGATGTTTGAAGCGAATGGCAGATCACGAGACACTGGGGTCAGATACAGGCCAACAATCGGACCGCCCAAAGACTGATAATCGTTCCAGGTATAGAAAGGTTTGGTTGTATAGGGTAGCCACAATGATTTCCGATCCGAGTACCAACCAATAGCCCATGGCATATCTGAGCTGATAATCTCGTTGGGCTGCGTCCATGTACCGAAAAGCTGCATCAGCGATGGAAGGTAGGGTGGAAACTGGATTGGCGAAGGGCTGCTACTCAAGAAACCAAGCAAGCTTGGAAATCCGGTAATCATAAACAGCCCGGCCAAAAGCGCAGAACGCAGAAGAGGCGTGTTGAAGCCTAGCCGGCTCCAAAGGACCAGGATAAACGCTACCCCATATAGGGTCATTATCGGTCCGAAAAGAATATGAAATTGATTCGGATGAATCGTTTTTCCGCCTGTTCCGAGCAAGGCGCTTCCAGCAAACGCGAGCAGCCAGAATAGTAGCAGGCCCCATCTGAATTGTGCGGTTTCCGCCCGTTTGAATTTGTGAAGAAGTGACACGAAAAACACCGGAGCTAGGAAAATTCCTCCTAACAAGGCATAAATAGAGCCGAGCTGCGATTTAATTTCTTCCAGAGCGCGCCGGCGAATAGCAAGGATGTTGATCAAGCCGCTGTCTGGTTGGCTTTGTCTCATCCAAGTGTCATGCGATAAACCAACACCGTCCAGGCAAGCGTAAGGACTGATTCCAAAAGGCGTTTTCGTTGTCTGATACTGATGTAGCACCCAGACTGAGAACAAACCGCCACAAATCACCCCCGGAACAAGGACGGAAATGAAACGAGGCCGAATGTAAACCAGGCAAAATAAGATAAACCCAAGTGCTATCCAAACCATTGCTGGATGCGTGAGGGTCATCAGCCCCAGGCTGATGCCAAGCCCAAGTAACACCAGAATCGGAAACCGAGCTTTAACCTGTGCGCGCAAAGCCTTAACCGAGCACCAGCAGGCGCAACTAAATAGAAAAAGCAGCAGCATTTGAGGCAGTCCAGACAACGAAACCTGCCAGAATTGATCCGCTACTGCGGTCAGTCCTACGCCGATCAGAGCAACTCGACGATCGAACAGATCCCAGCCAATAAAGAAAGTGATGATCAGGGACAGAATGAAAAAGAGAATCGATATGGCGCCGATCAAACGATCTCCCGCGTAAACGGGGCGAGCATTGTCGATTTTGACTCCGAGCGCTCTTGGGAAAAGCTTTATCGCGAGAGCCTCGACCAGAGGATTGAGCGGCGCGTGATAAGTTTCGGGAAATGCGCCAGTCGGGATCCTGCCAGTATACTTTTCGAGTTGGTGAATCGCCAAAGGACGGATGTTCTTTGTACTAAAACCTTGTCCTTGCGCAATCTGTCTTGCTATCTGTGCTTCATCAATGCCGTCTTGAGTAGACAGGCCGCGAAATTGGATGAGCAGATAGGCAAGCCCCAAAGCGCAAACGAGAACTATCAGTAAAATTGTCCGAAAAACCGCCGCCAACCATCCTTGTTCCAGAGAATGGACAAATCCTTGAATCGTCTCTTCGGGTGTTGCCATGCTACTCGGAAGGTTTTTTCAAGCGTCGATGAAGCGTTCGCCGGCTAATTCCGAGCTTTTTGGCGGCCTCCGTCCGGTTTCCTCCGCTTTCATCCAGCGCGCGGATAATTAGCCGCATCTCGTTATCATGCAAATTCATTTGCGGATCAGAACGTAACACAAGAAGATCAGTCTGACCGCGCACTGTCATGGGCAAGTCACGAACGGTTATCTGCGGCCCGGTCGAAAGAGTTACGCTCGAATCGATTGCCCCTTTCAGCTCGCGTACATTCCCAGGCCAATCATATTGAATGAGCAGTTCCATTGCTTCCGGAGAGAGTGGCCGAAAAGCTTTTCCGTCCCTCTGGCTAATTTCTCTTAAGAAAGTGTTAGCCAACAGCGGTATATCTTGTTTGCGATCGCGAAGCGGCGGAACGCGGAGCTGAACGACATTGAGTCGATAATATAAATCTTCTCGGAATCTGCCTTCTCGGACTGAAGCCGCTAAGTCTCGGTTTGTCGCGGCAATCAAACGCACATCGGATTTTATACTTTGATTACCACCGACGCGCTCGAATACGCCGGGGTCCAATGCGCGCAAGAGTTTTACTTGAACATTGGAGTCGATCTCGCCGATCTCATCCAGAAAAAGTGTACCTCCGGCGGCTTGCTCAAATCGGCCCACGCGCCGTTCAATGGCTCCGGTGAAAGCCCCTCGTTCATGTCCGAACAATTCGCTCTCGATAAGCTGGGGTGCAAAAGCAGCACAATTAAACGCGACAAAGCGTGCTTTGTTTCTGTTGCTTAAGTTGTGAATCGCACGAGCAATGAGTTCTTTCCCCGTACCACTTTCGCCAAGCAGCAGCACTGTAGCTCGAGTAGGCGCTACCTGAGCGATAGTGTCCAGAATGTCGTGCATTGGTTTCGATTCACCAATGAGATTTTCTAAACCGTAACGCTTATCGATCTGCCGGCGGAGCTGCTGGTTTTCTTGTTCAGTGCGCCTTCCTTGAATTGCTCGAGTGATTTTGATCCCGAGTTCATCAATATTGACGGGCTTTGTAATGAAATCATATGCCCCCCGTTTGATCACTTCCACCGCAGTAGCGATTGAACCGTATGCTGTCATCAGCATGCAGATCGGCGGCCGCTGTTGTTGGAGGATCTTATCGATCAACGCGATGCCATCTTCTCCGCCGAGTCGCAGATCTGTAAGAACAAGATCAATCTGATCAGATCGAAGCACATTTAACGCTTCTTCAATATTACCTGCCGTATAGACGTCGAAATCATCTTCCAAAGATCGACGAAGACCCTCTCGGGTGTGTTTTTCGTCATCAACTATGAGTATCGTGCCTTGCATTCGCGTAACACAGGACCAAAGCACGGCGATGTCGTGGAGCCAAGCGGCTGCGCTTATTTTCGATACCACCTTGGATATCGCCCTTCAGGCGGAAGAACTACGCGTTCAGGCGGAAGAACCCGTCTGGTCGCGAAGAAGGCGCACATCGCCTTCGCCGTAAGGCAGGTGAATTGAGACCCGAACACCTTCACCCTCATTGCTTTCGATCTCAATCTCTCCACCATGTTCTCGAACAATTCGACGAACAATCAGCAGACCAAGGCCTGATCCGGAAGCCTTTGTCGTGAAATAAGGCTGGAATAGCTTGCTCATATTCTCAGCCGAAATGCCGCCGCCGGTATCGCTGAAGCTCACCGAGACGTAAAGGTCATCCTGCGATGACCGAATATGGAGAATTCCTCCAGTTTTCATCGCCTGGAAAGAATTTTTAATGACATTATAGAACGCCTGTTTCAGTTGATCTCGGTCCACGCGCACAGCATGCAGGCCAGGTTGCAATTCCATTTCTACCAGAATATCCCGGTCCAGGATTTCTGATTGAAGGAAGGCGACTGATTCTTCAACAATTTCATTCAGATCATGGATTTCGAAAGTGGGCGTTGTCGGCCGAATCGCTCTTAGAAACTGGTGAACAATGGAATCTAAGCGTTGTATTTCGCCCTTGGCGATTGTGAGAAGACCTGTGATTTCTTCTCGTTGTTCTGGAGCAAATTTACGGAGCTTACGCTCAATAAGTTGCAAGTGGATGTTCAGCGAATTCAGGGGGTTGCCAACCTCATGAGCAACTCCGGCAGCCAGCATTGTCAGAGCCGAAAGGCGCTCGCTTTCGATCGTTTCTGCCGCTAGCTTTCGGTCCTCCGTGTTGTCTCGCAGGATAATGGCATAACCTACCAGATCCTGCATGGCGATTCCTGAACTATCAATTGCCCGGTCCAGGTGCAATGGGGCTACATAGAAGTTCAGAAAACGATGACGCGGGTAGAAAATTTCGATATCGCGGCTCACAGTACCTTTGCTGGATCGAAGCGACATCCAGTCCAAGCCTCTTAACTTCTCCTCTAACGGCTTTCCAAGAGCCTCCTCAGGAACAACCCGAAATATCTCCGCACCGGCTGCGTTTATGAACTGGATCTTTCCTTGAATATCAGTGACTATCACTCCTTCCTGCAGCGCATCGAAGATGCGCTCCAAAAAGCCTTTTTCTTGCGAAAGGCGAACGAGATAGTTTTGAACTTCTTCGGGCTGGATGCGCCTGATTCGTTCAATCAGCTTATCAATGAATCCCGATCTCATTGAAATAGATCTAGTCCAGTAAGTTTGGCGAGGACTGGGGCAAAAAGGTCAGGCTGAACGAAAGTTGCGCCTTCGGTATAGGCCGCGCCTGGCTGCCATGTTTGTGCAGGCAGTTCGCGTGAAAAGCTGGCTTTAGCAAGCTCTAGACTACCGGTCCAAGTGTCGCTGGAAATCTGGATTCGTCGAACCTGATAATTGTTTTGCCGTACCGTTACCGTAGCCGTCCAAGGCCCAGCATTCAGTGCATCCACAATTTCGGGGGCCAAACGCAGTTCCATCACCCATAGCGAGTCTCCGTCAGGATCGGTCTGCGCTCGGAAGCCTAATATCTGAAAGAGAGCAGGGAGCATAACAATTTCCTGATCTTTGAATGGAAGCCGGAAATCCGGAATTTTGCCCTTGGATGTTCGGGAAACCATGACATCGGCAGCCAAACTTTTTGGGTATACCCAGACGCGTTGGCCGCTGCGGCAAAGCACCGCCTGTTTTTCAGGATCGAGTGACTCTAGACGCAGTTTATCAGGGAGTTGTAAAGCGATACGAACCTTCTGATTTAAAAACGCGATCGGGCCTTCACGAGGAATGACCTCTGCATCAACTGCTTTGATAGCGGATTTGGAGTAAAACAGAGCTCCATAAGGTTGCAAAACCTTTGCTAATACTTCGTATTTGTCTTGAGCGCAGATTGGTACCGCAGCCCAGATAGCAAAAGCGGCCAGCAGTCTCAAACAACAAGCTTTGATCATTTCAGTGAACAACATGGTCTGATTTATTGGCTTGGAATTCGTTAGCTCACTATACTTCTTAATATTCGTGACGACTTCTATGCTGGGAATCGGTTCCGGAGGTTTAGTTTACGCTTTTACAGAAGCGACGTTGGAAGGCAAACTGGTGCTGTTAACCCTTTTTGTGGCTTCAATTTTCAGCTGGTCGGTTATGGTCACAAAAATCCGAGTAGTGCGTTTGGCGAAGAAACAGAATGAACGTTTTCTGGATCTGTTTCATTCCGAAAGACAACCGCTGAAGATCTTTGAGGCCGGTCACCGGTTTGAAGGTTCACCTCTCTATGCAATCTATTTAGCCGGTTGCAAGGAATTAGCGTTCCATCTGTTAGGCGCCACTGAAGTTGACGACACGTTCTGGGCACGTCTGGAGATCGCTGAAAAGATTACACCATCTCAGATGCGAGTGGTGACAACTGCAATGGAGCGAGCCGTCGGTGAATGTGCTTTACGCCTGGAATCCCAGATGATTTTATTAGCAACGGCCGTCAGTGGTGCACCGTTTCTTGGCTTGCTTGGAACCGTATGGGGAGTTATGGACACATTTTCCGGAGTGGCGATGGCCGGATCAGCAAACCTCCAAGCCATGGCCCCGGGTGTGTCCGGAGCACTCATCACTACTGTTACCGGACTGTTAGTAGCTATCCCTGCTATGTTCGGTTATAACTTTCTCGTAACGAGCATTCGTTCCCTCATTGTTCAGAACGACAATTTCGGTGCTGAACTCGCTTCAGAGTTCGAA
>JAFAXJ010000576.1 GCA_019241095.1 Verrucomicrobiota bacterium
GAAAGGCAGTTCCGTCACTGGGCTGCCTGGCGCCTACGCTGCGATTGGTAACGGCGCAATCTTCGGAATTCCGGTGCCGCTGTTGGTTTTTCTTGCGGCATTGGGCGTTATCTATCTCGTCACAGCCCGTATGGTTCTGGGCACCCAGATGCGCCTTTATGGCACCAATTCGCGAGCCGCTCCTTTTGCCGGAATCCCGACTTTTCGAGTTTTAATGCTAACCTACATCTTAAGTGGCTTGATGGCGTCGTGTGCGGGACTTGTGATCCTTGCCCGAGCCAACAGCGCAAATTCGGATTACGGCACTTCTTACCTGCTCCTGGCCGTGCTGATCAATATTCTAGCAGGGGTTAACCCCAACGGCGGCTCCGGGACCATTATTGGTTTAGTGCTCGCCGTACTTTCCCTCCAGTTTGTCTCTAGCGGGCTAAACCTGCTTTCAGTTAACAATTTTGCCCGAGATCTTTTGTATGGCGTGCTCCTAGTCACCGTCATGGTAGCAAACCGACTACAACGCCGGATTCGTCCGACTAGGGTGCGGGGCTGAGACCAAAACAGAAACGATGATCTTCATTCCGCAAGTCGCCGCACGGCATCAGCCAGACTTTCACAAATTGTGACTCGTATTTTCGGACCATAATGAAAATACGACATAATGTTCAGACCAATGTCTTTACGCGGATCGGGAATGACTCTCACCACGTGTTCGACCTGCTTGCTAGCACACAGGTCCATAATTGAGCCGATATAATGAGCAGCCGCGTAATCCATCGACTCGAGACCAGTCATATCAGCCAAGACGCGAAACCCTGGTCGCATCTCAGCTGCCTTGGCACGGATCTGTTCAGCACATCTTCGCATTTCATCCGAGTCCACTTCGCCCGACCAGTTGATCTTGATCAGGCGCTCGGCATCGCTGGCTTCAACTGAGAACATACTGGAAGAATGAGAACAGGATAAATCGTTGTCCGTGCAGGGGCAATCTTCGGCTTAGAATAGCTCGCTCTGAATCAAAACAGCTTTGTCTGCCTCCTGCTGGACTTCAGCCAATAACGACTTAAACTCACAATCTCGTAACCCTGCCAGATACTTGGCGTAATCCGGTACAATGACCAACTCTTCGAGCGGGATCTGAATGGAGTGATCAAGTTCCAGCGCAACCATTTTCCGATTCTGCTGGATCTGCTCTCGATTCGCGTTCAATTTTTCGCGGATCTTCAGACTTGCCACGAGGTCCAGATTAGCCAGCAGATTTTCAACAGTCGTAAACTGCTGGATCAAAGACATCGCCGTTTTCTGACCTATTCCTTCGATCCCTGAAATGTTGTCAACCGCATCGCCAGTCAAAGCGAGGACTTCTACAATGTTCTCAGGCGGTACTCCCCATTTCTCAAGGACGTCAGTAGCTCCTAATAGTGAGTGCGAATCCTTCGGGTTCCTCAGATCTGCCTTATTCGTTGAGTAGACTTTAATAAGGCCGTCGACCAATTGGAACAGATCCTTATCGTTGGTTGCTAATATGCTCTCGATACCTGCATTCCGTGCGGCGACGGCATAGCACGCCATCAGATCGTCGGCTTCCGTGTCTGGTTTTTCAATTGATTGCAATCCCATAGCAGAACAAAAGGACCGAATATAATCCAACTGAGAAACCATTTTGTCGGGCATGGCTGCGCGCTGCTGCTTATAACCTGGCTGCAGAGTCAAACGCTTTTGAGGCAGTCCTTGGTCCCAAAAAATTGCTGCAAGGTCTGGCCGTAGATCCTTAAGCATCTTGCGAACGGTTTTCACAAAACCAAAAATCGCGTTAGTCGGTTCACCTCTCGAATTGTTCAGAGATAAAATGGCGTGATACGACCGGTAAACGTAATAGTGACCATCAACCAGCAAAAGTCTCACACGGATAATCTATCCCATCCGATAGCGACGTCGATTCGCGTTAGACAAATTCCTGCGAGCTTTACGCTCTTCACTTTGTTATCGCGTTATCGGCGGAAAATGGGGCTGTTCTTGTTAACTGTTTCACAACGCGATCACATTAAATTTAGGCCAGGTTCATACAAATGGCAGTTCCACTCCCTCGATGAGGTTTGACTCGATAGATAGCCCGGGGCGAAATTTTGAACGTTTTAATTAAATTAAAAACTTGTGCTCAGGAAAGGGCTGCTCGGACAGGATCAACGGGGCATTCTGACTTGAGCCGGATCGCCACAATCACCCGGAGCTAACTGAAACGAGCAATTTGCCTTCACCTCAGCGACTACTGAGAATATGAGCGGCAACACGATTGTCCCTAGACCGATGCATCTAAATTTGCCCTTATCCCGCGAGCAATCGCGCGCTCGCTTCCTGCGTTAAAATATTCCTCAAAGTCACTTGTTCTGAAGCCCTTGCTCTTTTATCGGTTTCGCTCTCCCTTGGCAAAACCGAAAAATTCAGATTCCCCCGAAAAGGATGCGAAAAACCGCTGTGAGAGCCTTTCACGGCTTCGTTATGGGGGGCCGGCTTGTCCACCAGCTAGGAAGGTTCCCTCATTTTCTTTTTGGCCCTTTTTCTTTTGTGAATAACGGCTGGCAGTGTTGTGAACAAGCTCTGGTGGGGTTGATCATTTGGGCGCCGTCGACATCCTTGCTTTGGGGAACTCCTTTACAAATAGGTCGAGCTGGATCACGTCCGGAAGCGTTTCCCGCTTAAAATCTCGGTGCCGATGGCGGGACATTCGCAGCCGGGCTTCACCCTTTCCCGACAAATCACTCATAAGATTATGCGCTCAACGCCCCGTCAGTTTCTCCTGATTTTCGGGATAACGAGCGCCCTGAACCGTGATTCTCAAGGCGGCCGCATCGATCTCGCGGAGGTCGCCCGGCGTGAGTTCGATGGCAACGGCCCCGAGGTTTTCCTCAAGGCGATGCAGCTTGGTCGTGCCGGGGATCGGCACAATCCAGGGCTTTTGAGCCAGCAGCCAGGCAAGCGCAATCTGGGCAGGCGTTGCTTTTTTCTCCGCTGCAAATCTTTTGAGCAGATCAACCAGGGCTTGGTTCGCTTTGCGATTCTCCGAATCAAAGCGCGGGACCGTGCTGCGAAAATCGGAGCGCTCGAACGTGGTGGTTTCGTCGATTTTACCGGTAAGAAAGCCTTTTCCTAAAGGGCT
>JAFAXJ010000002.1 GCA_019241095.1 Verrucomicrobiota bacterium
TCAGGACGCCGAAAAGAGCTGTGTAGAAGATGAAATCTGCTACTTGCTTTTCGCGAAGCGGTCCATAGCCGTTGCGCGCGAGCCATTTAAGGAGATAAAAAGCCGCAATGAAACCGCAAAGATAAGCCAATCCATACCAGCGGATACCAAATTGCTCGTTGAACCTGATCAGAAACGGGCTCAGGTCATGAACATAAAAGGCAAGCGTATTCAATGTTAAGACAGGTTTGGGTCGACTCGGAGGCGCAATCGAATAACCGCGCTAACGGCAGATCTCAGACCGGCGTTTATGCCTTTTGAATCTTGGTAAGCCTGGTTTAAAAGAATGTCAGTCATGGAGCTAGGAAAATATATCTTGATTCTTGGCCTTATTGTTGCGGCGATCGGCTTTGTACTATGGCGGGCGCCCGATCTTCTTTCCTGGTTTGGCAGATTACCAGGGGATATTTCGATCCGGAAAGGCGGCTTCTCGTTCTATTTCCCTATTGCGAGCTGTATCCTGATTAGTCTCGTTTTGACCTTGCTTGGATGGCTTTTCCGTCGCTAGGTCCGCTTCGGAGCTGTCTTGCCGTTAATTTTGTCGAGTTTCCGCCGCAAAAAAAGTGCGGTGCTGATCAGGATTTATTGCTGTTGAATGCCTTCCGGAGACAATTTGACGTTGGGTATGGCGTCAGCCCAGCGCGAGCCCTCCGGGCTTACCCATTTTACCGCGTTGCGGAGCACGAGTCGAACCTCTGCCTGAAAATAGGTGGGAAATGATTCGTGCCCGGGCCGAAAATAAAAAATCTTGCCGTTTCCTCTTTTCCAACTGCAACCGGAACGAAACGCCTCGCCGCCTTGAAACCATGAGAGGAAGATCGTTTCATCTGGTTCAGGAATACCAAAGGGTTCACCATACATTTCTTCATGCGGAATTTCGAAATAAGCGCCGAGTCCTTGCGCAATCGGGTGGCCTGGGTTGCAGATCCAAATTCGCTCTTTCTCACCGGCTTCTCGCCAGATCAGAGAACAAGTTGTACCCATCAACCGTTTAAAGATTTTCGAATAATGGCCGGAATGAAGCACAACCAAGCCCATCCCTTCCAGAACCCGCTTTTGAACGCGATCGACAACCTCGTCCGCCACCTTTGCATGCGCCTTGTGGCCCCACCAAATCAGCACGTCTGTTTCATTCAGCCGATTTTGGGCGAGTCCATGGTCAGCTTGCTGCAGGGTAGCAGTGATTACCTCCAACTCGCTGTCTGATGAAAGTCCTTCCGCAATGCAATTGTGCATGCCATCTGGATACACCTTGCGAATCAGTTCTGATTCGCGCTCATGCACATTCTCGCCCCAGACAATGACTCGTATTCTTTTCATATCACATCCAAAACACGGATACGCTATTCCGGCAAGATTCCGAGCTCCGACTTCCTTTTTCACATGAAGGAGGAAGGTTTTGGGTGCTCGAGTTCTGGTGAACTGAAGACCTTGGAGGAGTTGCTCCGGATTAAATTAGCTCTGTCGCCTCAAATCAAACAACCGATAAGATCGAAATTGAAAGACTCTCGATGTTCGTCCGGAGTCTACCGCGTCAGAGCCTCGCTCTTCTGATCCCTGGGGCGGGTTGGATAGCCGCTATGGCGCGGATGCAGGTGCGTTGCGTCTTGGCAGCGACGACCTTGGATGTTCTTACTCGAAACTGGACTTAAGCAGGTGTACAAAAGATTTGTCATGCGATCTCCGCAACAATCGTACGAAGACACCGAGCGGATCGTTCAATTTGATTTTCTGCGCGCGACCGAATGCGCGGCTTTGAATACGCTTAAATGGATGGGTCGGGGCGAGAAAGAACAAGCGGACGCGGCTGCTTGTGACGCGATACGTGGAATGTTTGATCTGATAGATGTTTGTGGAAAAGTTGTGATCGGGGAGGGTATTAAGGATAACGCACCAGGCATATTCAAAGGAGAACATCTCGGAACATGGCTTCCGGGCAGCCCGAAGTTCGATCTGGCATTAGACCCAATCGACGGAACGACCAATGTTTCTAAAGGATTGCCAGGATCGATTTGTTGTCTTGCTGCGGCAAGCCCGGAAGAGGAACTGGCGTTTTCTCTGAAGGATATACCCAGTTTTTATACGATGAAACTGGCATACGGGCCGCAAGTAGTGCGCTATATGCGGCGGACCGGAATAGAAGTCATTTCGATTCGCAATCCAATCGAAGAAATTTTACCGGTCGTAGCCAAAGCACTCCGGAAGCGCTTGCAGGATGTGGCGGTCGTGGTTCTTGACCGGCCGAGGCACGCAGAATTGGTTAAGGCTATTCGTTCAACCGGCGCAATGGTGCGAATGATTAGTGACGGCGATATCACTGCAGCTATTGCGCCATCCATCCCGAACAGCGGAGTGGATCTTTATGTCGGAATTGGCGGTTCTCCAGAGGCCGTTCTTGCCGCTGCGGCGATCCGCTGTCTGGAGGGCAATATGCAGACAATGATGCGGCCTAGAGATGAAGCCGAACGAAACTCGATCATAGGAATGGGCTTCAAGGAAGAGCTAAATAAGGTGTTTTACGCGGAGGATCTAGTCAAAGGGGACAATGTTCTTTTCTGTGCGACCGGGGTTAGCGAGACCCCTTTGCTGAGAGGTGTCCAAGTCCGCGGTCATACGGCGGTTACTCATTCTATTCTGATGCGAGTCCGAAGTAGGACGGTCCGCCTTGTCGAAGCTTATCACGATCTAGGGCATAAAACCATTCACTTAAGATCCACAAAGCGGGAAATGCTTTTGTAATCACTCTTAATACTATAAGCTGCATCAATTAGGCATTGAAACGCGGCTTGGAATCCAAAGACTTTCTTTCTGAATGAGATCGGTTCGCAGAACCTTGGTTATCTGGTACGTGTTGACTGCG
The DNA here is from genome assembly GCA_019241095.1 of Verrucomicrobiota bacterium. Classification (GTDB taxonomy): domain Bacteria; phylum Verrucomicrobiota; class Verrucomicrobiia; order Chthoniobacterales; family JAFAMB01; genus JAFAXJ01. The sequence goes on from JAFAXJ010000002.1 coordinate 2,900, forward strand.
CTTGGTGTCTGGATTCTGCTTGTTTTTTTTACCTTGCTGCGGCTTTCCTTTCTCAATGGCGTTGATCCTGGTGTATTACGGGCAGAGCTGACAAAAGGGTGGATACTCCTCGGCTTACCTGTCTTGCTCCTGACGAGTTTTATAGCTTGGACTCTGGCTCGCCAGCTGATTGCACCCTGGGAAAACCTCGCCCAGCAGATCGCTGATTTCCTGAATGCAGATGCAAAGACGAATTTCTCTGTTCAAAGATTCCCTGAAGAGTACAAGTCGGTAATAAGTCAGATTTCAAACCTGGCTGATAACCGTCAGCAGACGCGGCGGCAATTCAACCAGTTTTCGGCGAAAGTGGCCCATGAACTCCGAGGGCCAATCACACTTCTTCAACTACAGATAGACTTTGCTGCTCCCAATCTTGAGCTTGAGTTGGCGGACAATCTAAGAACGCAGATCCGGCGGCTGACGGAATATGTTGAAACTGCCCTAATAGTGGCCAGAGCTGAAAAAGGAACGATACCTATTCATCGGCAGAAAATTCTAATTTCCGAATTTACGGCTGAATTGCTAAAACCATACCGGCTGCGCGCAGAGACTTACCGTCGTAAAATGCAGATTCGGTTGCACTCAAAGAAAGTGGTTGAGATCGATCCGAAGATCGTAGGACTGATTTCCAATAACCTGTTGGCAAATGCTTTCATCCATGGCTCAGGTGATATTCGAGTACACAGCCGCCGCGAGTGGTTGACTATAACTAATCGAGTTAGGCAAGGCACCGACCCTGCGGACCCTCATTCGAGTATCGGAATGGGCTTACGGACGGTCGCCGTGCTGGCTGAAGCGCATGGAAACCTTTCAGTAAGAACCCGCAAGCTAGGCCGGACCTTTGCGGCATCGATACGTTTCATCACAGTATGAAAACTCATGACAATCATCCTATGGACCCATCAAAGTCTGATGGCATTATCTTGATTGTCGATGATGAACAGTTTCTGAGAGAGTACACTCGCTATGTTCTGGAGCAATCAGGCTTTCATGTAGTGACAGCTGCTGACGCTGAAGAAGCTTGGAGCTTTTATCGATCCAACCAGGAGCGTATAGCTTTAATCATCACCGACGTTGTGATGCCGGGCTCCTTCGACGGCTTTGAATTGGCCGATCGTGTGCACCGGACTTGCCCAACTCTCAAGGTGCTATTTATGACAGGCGCTTTGGGAGACGACCATCCTCGGTTTGCAGAACTCAGTGCGAACAATCGGATATTGTTGAAACCGTTCTTCCCTGACCAATTAATACAAATCGTGAAGCAAAGCTGCTTTGACACCGGCAGTATTCCACGACGCATTACAAGATAGGCTCTCGTTCGCCGAACTCTTTTTTAAGGTTCAAACATTCGTCAAGCGTAGCGACTCCGTCTGTGCCGTTAGCGGCCCGCAGCGAAGCTGCCGCGGTGCAAACGCCGTAAAGCAGACACCGCTCGATCGGCATTTCAGCATGATAGCCAAAAAGGATTCCCGCGGCAGCCGCGTCTCCAGCGCCCACAGTGCCGATAATTTGACTCGCGGGCATATTCAAGCTGGGCTGAAAAAGCTTTGCTCCGTCAGAAGCCGCGGCCAGAATGCCTTCTGGGAAGTGGATTATGACCCAGCGACGGACTCCGGCTTTTAACAAAGAATCTGCAGCTTCAATAAGCATTTGCGCATCGATTCGGTCGCCATCACGGATCTGAACCCCAGCGACGCAGGCCGCTTCGTATTCATTGAAGAAGGCGATATCCAAAAAAGGCAGCGCTGGCAGGACCAGTCGACTGAATCGATCGCTCTTCTCGCTTACTGTATCGGCTGAAGTGATAAACCCAAGCTCTGAAGCCCGTAGCAATAGATCGGCAGCTTTGGTGCCAGATCGAGTCCCTGGCTGGTCCAATCGATCCAGGAGCAACAGATAGCCGAGATGAAAATGCCTGGCGTGAGAACGTTCTAAATCAATCAGGTCCTCATCCAGCAGCGCATTGGTTCCGCGATAGTGAAAAAACGTGCGTCGACCCGTTTTCTGGACGGTCATCACATCAGTGTAGGATGTTTTCGCTTCTTTAGTCTGACGCATGAAAGAGACATCTATATCGAAACCTCGACAGGTCTGCAGAATCCATTCGCCCGGTTCGTCGTCTCCAATGAGCCCGGCGCCTTGCAAAGGAAAATCGGCGCCCAGACGCGCAAGGGCGATAAGTACATTGAACGGCGATCCGCCGCCCGCTCGGGATTCTGAGATGGTGTTGGCCAGAGTTTCTTGAGCCGGCCATGTATCGATAATTTTAATGTAGTCAACAAGCCAGTTGCCAGCGCAGAGAATACCCTGTCTTTGACCTATATTCATCTAGTCAAGGAAGCGAGCAGCGTCGGTAGCAGGCTGGTTCTCATGCACAATCGCGATAAGCGCTTTCGTCATTCCGGCGGGATTCCGGTGCTGAATAATGTTCCTGCCGTAAACGATACCTGATGCACCCTGAACAATTACTTGAGCGGTGCGTTTGAGAATTTCCTTATCGTCAGCCTTACCGCCGCCTCGCACCAGCACTGGTACTCGCGCTGTTTCAACAACTTTATGGTATTCACGGAGGTCGTCAGTCGGATCGGCCTTGATTATATCGGCTCCTAGTTCGACGGCTTGGCGGACCAGCGGAAGAATTTTGGTTATATCGCCGTCGACCATGTAACCGCCTCCTTCGGCGTTCGGTCGGAATACAAGTGGCTCTATCATGAGCGGCAGCCCGTACCGGTCAGATTCCGGCTTCAATTTCAGGATATTTTGAATGCACTGATCATTCACCTCCGGTTGATCAGGAATCCTGAAAAGGTTAACGACTATACATGCCGCATCCAGGCGCAGAGCTTGTTCCACAGCTTGTTCAATCATCCGGCTGTAAAGAAATCTGGGGAGACCTCTACCGTATACGTTGGCGACGTCCGATCGCAGCACGAGAGCCGGTTTCGATTTGCCCGGAATGCGCTGGAGTAATTCCGCTTGGCCGACCGTCAATTGGATCGCGTCCGGGTTCGCGGTAACCAGAGTCTCCACCGCCGAAGCAAGATTTTCGATGCCGCTTAAAAAGTTAAGCTCGTTAAAGAAACCGTGGTCGACCGCGACATCGATGCATCGTGCTGAACGAGAGTTAAAAAGACGGTTTAGCCGATATGATTTCATGCAATATCGGGCGAAAGTATGGTATCACACACTGTGTAGCCAAGCCGAATATCATCTTGCCCTGCCTGGATCTGTACCATTGAGCCTAGGTGCTCTTTGGTGTTTATACCGGGCGTCGGCTCTTAGCGACATTGCTTCGCTTCAATGAAGAAACATAAATTTACCGCCCCGTGAACTGCGCCTCATGACTCGCAAAACTGGGAAGTAACAAGAGAGTCAAGCAGCGCAACGTTTCTTCCTTGGTATGATGGATTTTGCAAATCGGCGAAAGACTACCCACTCCCTGGAAGCGGGCGGAAATCAATGAGCACGTTCTACTGGTTGTTTTTAGCTCTCCCTGGCTGAAATATCACAAGTAGCTCATTACGAACACTTGGAGCCTAGGGGATTCGAACCCCTGACCTCCTCAATGCCATTGAGGCGCTCTACC
>JAFAXJ010000586.1 GCA_019241095.1 Verrucomicrobiota bacterium
TCAGACTTGCGATAGCATCCTTCGCAGTACCAACAACAACACGGCTAAAACCCACTTTTTTCAGAAAAGTTTTAAACAACTCCTGGAGGCCTGGATCGTCATCAACGACCAGCACTGTCGGCTGGCCTTGCTTGTCCTGTCGCAAAATGTCGCGATCCAGAGATGATTTTTTTATTCTCCATCGCCCACCAATTTGAATGGCGGGAATCTGGCCGCGCTGCACAAGATAATAGACGGTCGGGAGAGGAATTCGAAGATACTCAGCCGTTTCTTTAACGGTAAGAAGGTTATGATTTGGAGTTTCGCTCACAATGAACAACTTCGAGATGCAAATGGAATATAAACATAGCACCTGTATGGAAAGAACTCTAGATAGTCAAGTGAGCATATTCAGAGCTGGACTTTATGATTTTCGACTTCCATTTTTGCGGACAACTTGGGCACTATAAAAACGCATGGTCCTTTCCGATTAATGCAAACTCGAACCGAAAAAGATTCTATGGGCGCTATGGAAGTGCCCGAAAACGCGCTTTACGGCGCAAGTACTCAGAGAGCTGTTCTCAATTTTCCCATTAGCGGGTACCGTTTTGGCCGCCCTTTCCTACGAGCAATCGGTTTGACCAAGTGGGCCGCAGCCCAAGCCAATCGTGATCTCGGAAAGTTGCAGGAGGAAAAGGCTCAGTTGATTGCCCGGGCTGCGGAAGAGCTGATCGAAGGACACCTGGATCAACATTTCCCCATTGATATTTTCCAGACCGGTTCGGGTACGAGCACCAACATGAATGCTAACGAGGTTATAGCCAATCGCGTTAGCCAACTTGCAGGTCAACCAATTGGCTCTAAAAAGCCCGTTCACCCAAACGACGACGTGAATATGGGTCAGTCGAGCAACGATGTGATTCCGACCGCCATTCATATCGCTGTTGCCGAAACAATTCGTAATGAGTTCATGCCAGCCCTGGAATTTTTGCAGCAAGGGCTCGAGGCAAAAAGTCATGAATTCTGGGATATCGTCAAAATCGGAAGAACTCATCTCATGGACGCCACACCCATTCGCCTGGGTCAAGAATTCAGCGGTTATGCCAAACAGATTGAGCATGGCAAACTGCGTGCAGGAAACGCGATTGCAGCTGTTGAGGAACTAGCTTTAGGGGGAACTGCTGTCGGGACTGGATTGAACTGTCATCCCGACTTTGCTGGACGGGTTATGGGCTATCTCTGGAATCGGACTGGTGTTGCGTTTCGAGAAGCACGCAATCACTTCGAAGCTCAAGGCGCCAAAGATGGCTTGGTAGAAGCAAGCAGTCAGATTCGAACCATAGCGGTGAGCCTGTTCAAAATTGGCAATGACATACGTCTGCTCGCTAGCGGCCCTCGATGCGGTATCGGGGAGATACAACTTCCCGCTGTCCAGCCTGGTAGTTCAATCATGCCCGGAAAAGTCAATCCTGTGCTTGTGGAATCGCTGTTGCAGGTTTGCGCTCAGGTTTTTGGGAATGATACCGCCGTTCATTGGGGAGGGGCTAACGGCATTTTAGAGCTGAATGTCATGATGCCAATGATGGCCCATAACGTCCTGGAAAGCTTGCGGCTGCTGACAAATGCAGTTCGCGCTTTTGAGGAAAAGTGTGTCGTTGGCATTTCAGCGAAACCTGCGCGGTGCAACGAATTGATTGAGTACAGTCTGGCGATGGTAACGAGCTTGGCGGCAATTATCGGGTATGATAAAGCCGCTGAAATTGCGAAGGAAAGTGCTACTACCGGCAAGACCGTTCGCCAGTTGTGTATCGAGAAAAAGTTTTTAACGGACCAAGAACTGAAGCGTGTGCTTGATCCTGAACAGATGACAAAACCTGGTGGTGAAGGTTCAGCTTAGTCGCAAGCAATCCACCAAGTTCAAGCGGATAGAACCGTCTATCTCAAAGACGTGTTTACTCATAAGCTGAGTGTGCATCACACACCTGCTTAGGCCGTAGTCTTGCTTATGGTCTTTCCGAGTCTTGATAACTCTTCGCCAGCAACTAACTCGGTTGCGCGTTGGATAATTGCGATTTGGGCAAGGACACGAGCACCGATGTCATATTCCGAAGGCGTTTCAACGGTGATCGTCCGCTCGCTGTGAGTGAATGCCAGAAAAAGGGCCTCAGGCACCAGCGGGTAATTTTTTCTTCTTATTGCTCGCGATATCCATCCTTGTTCAGCTCTGCGACCCTCGATCGTCTTCCGTAGATCAACTGGAACATAGTATCCCGCAGCTGCTAGGAGTTCCGGTCCAATTGCCTTCTCGTGGGCAGGTCGTACCTCATACAGATAGACGCCTTGCGCGTCGTAATCCTCGTGTAAGCACATGGCACAACGAAATCTGTATCCTTCCAGCACTTCTTTTTGACGGCGAATACGAGGTAAATCGTCCAAGTGATAGCTACGATTTAAATCACGATTCTCAGTGTCAGTTCGGCGATTGTGAATCAGACCCCACGGATTCAGACACGGAAAGATCATAAAAGGCAGTTCGCGCAGTAAGCCAACATGCAAGCCGGCCCATTGATAGAGTCCTTCAGGGCCCGCCGCTTCGTCTCCGTGAATCCCCGCTGACAAGTAGATACCTCCGGATCGAGTCAGTTTTCGTGAACGGAAACAGAACAGGTCTGAATCGTCAGCGCTGGCGTAAACCTGCACGTCCAGCTTCGCCTTTCGCACAACAGCGGTCCATCGCCTCATCAGGAGCTTGTAGTTGTGAACCCGATGGTTCTGAAAATCAAAATTCATGCGACCCCAATTCGGTCAATAATTTTTGATGAATTTCATCAAAACCTCCGTTACTGAAAACAACAATCACATCGCCAGGCTTTGCGGAAGGTCGTACTCGCTCAATGATTTCCGCAACGCTCGGCTCGTAAAAAGCAGGAACACCCTCCGCCTTAATGGTTGCCACCACTCCAAGTGGGTCCAACCTATCCTTTTCGGGCAACAACTCCAGACGGGGTATCTCGGCTAAGATGACCCGGTCCGCCAAACCAAGGGCCGCCGGGATTTCCTTCTGAAACACAGCCCGGCGCGTCGTGTTAGAGCGTGGCTCGAAAATAGCCCAGATTTTCTGACCGGGATATTGATAACGAAGCGCGGTAATCGTTTCACGGATAGCCGTCGGGTGGTGTCCAAAATCATCAATTATTTTAATTCCGTTCACTTCGCCCCGCAGTTCTTGCCTGCGGGCGACGCCTCTGAACTGTGCGAGAGCCTTTTTGATAGCCGGTACCGGAACATTGTACTGAAGGGCAACCGCAACAGCCATCGCCGAGTTCCGAACATTAAATTCTCCTATGAGAGCGACGCGATAAGTTTCGTTTATTAGCCGGAACGAAGACATTCCGCGTTCAAGGGTGACATCACTGATCTGGTACCTAGCTGATTTGCTGAAGCCAATGGTTTGAATACCCGTAAAAGCTTGATCGGTCACCTCCAAGCTGTTGGGATCATCAGCGTTGACGAAGATAGTGCCTTGACTCGGGACAACGTTGACCAAGCGGCGAAAAGCCGTTTTGATCTCATCCAGGTTATTGAAGATATCTGCATGATCGAATTCGATATTGTTGACAACTAATGTCTCTGGAAGGTAATGCAAAAATTTCGATCGCTTGTCGAAG
>JAFAXJ010000542.1 GCA_019241095.1 Verrucomicrobiota bacterium
GAGCAGCCAGACTACTAATGGCAGGTTAAAGGCCGCGTACGGGATAATGAGGATCGGGTAAGTATCGATCAACTCCAACTGACCCGCAAAAATGAAAATGGGAATCGCCGCGACAATTGGAGGAAACATGATTGTTGACAGAATCCATTTTGCCACAAAAGCTTTGCCTCTGAATGAAAGCCTGGACAAAGCGTATGCAGCTGGCATTCCTACGAAAATAGCCAACACTGTGGCTGATACCGCAACGACAGTACTGTGCCAAAGCAAAGGCAGAAAGGCCTGTGACGAAGAGGTCTCGCCGCCGAAGATATTGGCGTAGTGCTGCAAAGTGGGTACAAACAACCACTTTGGAGGTATAGTCTGTGTCTCTCCAGTAGGTTTCAGGGAGGTGGTAACCATGAAAACAAGAGGAATCAGCGCTAGTATGATAGCGCTCCAGACAATCGCTTTACCCACGATCTGCAAGGATAAACTAGAGAGCTTCACAATAGATCTAAGCTAACAACTCTGTGTTTTTCCCCAAGATTCTCAGGAGTTGGGACACAATAATAGATAACAAGATTAGAAATAGAATTCCTAAAGCTGCGGCAGCTCCTATCTGAAAATTCTGCAGGCCGACCCGGTACAGAGTCAGGTTGATAAGCTCCGTTGATCGGCCGGGGCCGCCTCCGGTCAGAATTTGGATCGTACCGAATGTCTTGAATGCTTCTACCATTCTGAGTAGCACCGCGATGACAATGAAAGGCCTGAGCTGTGGCAATGTTACATGCCAGAAAGCTTGCCATAAGCTTGCGCCATCAACGGCAGCAGCCTCAAGCGGCTCTCGAGGCTGACTTTGCAGTCCTGCCATGAGAATCAGCGCGATGAAAGGAGTCCATTGCCATACATCTAAAGCAATTATCGCTATCCAAGCTGTCGGCGCCGTGCTGAGCCACTCGATTGGCCTTTCAATTAAACCCAACTTTTGTAAGTAGTAATCTATCCAGCCATAATTCGGATTTAACAATTGACGCCAAATAAGCGCTGAGACAACCGGAGTAACGGCAAATGGAAGAAGTAAAACCGTCGATCCAACAACGTTAGTTAAACTTTGGGGAGCTAATGCACATGCTAATGCTAACCCGAGAAACAACTGAATTGTTACTGCCAACACGACAAATTGCAGGGTAACGACAATGTTCTGCCTTACCGTCGGATCGAGAAATGCTTGCAAAAAGTTCTGTAAGCCGACGAAGCGTTTTAAGTCAGGATTGAGTAGAGTAAAACTAAAAAAACTGGAGTGCAGGAGATACAGACTAGGCGCTATCGTCATGGCGAGAAGGATCACTATCGCAGGCGTAAGCAGTGCCCAGCTGAGAATGCCTTCCGATGAAAAGGGGTTTTGGCCATGGGGCACAGGGACGACTGAATGAGACGCCCCTGGATTCAATGTTTCACGCGTTGCCAACAGAATACCCCGCCTGGCTGAGCATTTCCTTAATTTGGGGGACTGCCGCACTTAGCGCCGTTTGCGGTTGCTGGCTGCCAGTCGCAGCATTGTTAACCGCAACAGCAATGACCTTGCTGACGTCACTATAATTGGTGAGACGAGGTCTTCCTACGCCTTGAGCTAGAGATCTTCCAAGCACATCGTAAAAGTTTGCAAAATCTTTCTGCAACTGTGGATCTGTTACTGCCTTTTGGTAAACAGAGAACCGGCTGGGGTGCAGCTGCTTTTGCAGCATTCTGGTTTGCGTTTCCGCACTGGTCAACCAGGCTACGGCTCGATAAGCCCATTCTTTGTTCTTAGAAAATTTGTTTACGCTTAATATCCACGTTCCAAAGTGAGGACCGGCAGCAACTTTTTTCGGGACCAAAGCATAAGCAACCTCGCCTTGAACGCCCTGGTTAAGCTTCATGTCATGATAGTTCATGGCCATTGCGGTCAGACCCGAGTTAAACGTGTCGCTGACATCGTCCCACGAGAATGAAGTCACGCCCGGAGGTGTCACTTTATACTTATTGATCAGGTCGGCGTAGAAGCTTAATGCAGCAACTCCTTCAGGGTTCGCAAAAGCCATCTTGAAATCATCAGTGATCATGTGCCCATTACCGCCCCAGGCAGCCAAAAGTGTTTTGAAATCGTCGACGGCCCAATCACCGCTTCCGGCCATAAGCGTTGTGCCATACAAGCGCTTCTCAGGCCTTGTAAAGAATTCCGCAACGGAGACAAAGTCATCCCAGGTGGCAGGTGCGGCTAATTTCTTGCCGTATTTGCTTTCAAAACCCTGTTGTTCTTGCGGATTATCGAACAAGTCTTTGCGATAAGCCAAAGTGAGGACATTGGCTTGCAGCGGCAACCCATAGATCTCAAATCCTTCTTTTTTGATAATGTCTACCGCCACTGGAGCGTTCGCGTTCGGAAAATGTCGATGCGGTTGCTTCGGATTGTAAACTGCAGCATCGTAGAATACGGCCGGAATGAAATCACTTAAGTTCAGATCGGCGGAGTTATTGAGCTGCGAATTATTTAGGTAAGCTGAAAGCGGTTCTATCTTGCCAGTCAGCGCGGGCATCCAGGGGGTATCAACTACGAGCAGATCATAAAATGAGCTGGAAGCGGCTAGCTCGGCAAAGACCTTCTGCTGCAAAGCAGAATAGGGATAGGTCTCAAAGTTAAGCTTAACACCAAGCTTCGAATTAAAATCCTCAAGAATTAATTTAATAGCCTCAGAGTCGGCTTCGGCGGTTGCGTAAAGCAGGTTTAATACTTTTGGTGTATTAGGTGCGGAAGCAGCCCACGTGGACCGCGATATGACTGAACTAGTGAATGCCGTCGCACCAGTTGCCGCTGCGATCTTCAAAAAATCTCGTCTTTTCATAAATTTTGTCTTTACTCGCGTGTTGCTAAAAGTGGCGATAGTAACTTGAGGGGAGGGAAGTTTTGGCTATAAAACGATCGTTAGTACCGTTCGGTTTTTAGAGTGGGGAGACCGGTAAGTGAAAGGCTGAAGTGTAGAGCTGCTCTTCACCATGAAATTCTCAAACTTTTACACAGCGCCATTTCGGTTCGAAGCAGCAGACCACATATTTGTTTACAATTTACAATCTATTCTCATTCTGCAATGGGAGAAAAGGTAGACATTTAGATTTGGTACATTTGTCGGGGGTCAAAGAGAACGTTCTCACTAATTCGCCGAATGCTGAATGAGTGGATCTGTGATGCAACCGAAAAAATTTTACGGACTTGCTGCTTCAACCCAGTCCAAAGTTATAGTTTAAGAACCGACCTCTCCCTGTTTGGCTGATCTTCATTTAACCGTGCGGCGACTATATGCCAGGACAATGATAAAAATGAGGCTGCCGTACACAATTTGCCGGATCGACTCGGTTGTCCTTAGCGCCACTAGAATGCTCGATAAAGTTGTTAAGAGAACGCAGCCGATCGCGGCGCCGACGTAGCTGCCTGATCCTCCGGATAATGAAACACCACCGATCGCAACAGCCGCAATGGAGGTCATCAGGTACGGGGCGCCAAGATTCAGGTATGGAGTCCCGGTATAGCCAAGCACGAAAATACCTGCTACTGCCGCAATGGCTCCGCAGATCCCGTACACAAACGTTCGAAATCGTTTTACATTCACGCCCGATAGCTGGGCGGTGGTGCTGTTAGCACCTATTCCAAGGAGAATCGCTCCCCAGCGGTGTCTAAACAGGATCACCGAAGCGCTTAGGATCACAATTATCCAAAAGAACAGGATATTTGGGATTTCCAAGGTACGGCCGTTCCCTAACGCTTCCAGAAGAGGCGGCGCAGATCCTCTCGGATAACCACCGGTGTAAATCAAAGAGAATCCCTCAACGACGCTCGCCATTGCAAGTGTCATGATCAAGGGGGGAATTCCGAGATATGAAATACCCGCGCCATTGACTAGACCGATGATGAAGCCTGTCAAGAAAGTCGCTGCCAATGCAACGGGAATGTTCTGGTTATTGCCTGCTAATATGGAAGAGGAAACACAGACGCCTAAAGACAAAACCGACCCAACAGAGAGGTCAATACCTTCACCGCCCGCCATCACTACGAGCGTTTGACCAAGCACCAAAATTCCCAGAAATACAGATAAGCGCAAGACGCTCATGAGGTGTCCAAAGCTGAGGAACCCGGGAGAAATTATCTCCCCAAAAAAGAAGAGACCAACGATTGCGCCACTCGCGATGACTAGCCGGTTTCCGCTTAAATAGCCTATTGCAGCGAGGATCGGAGAGCGTTGGCTGTCACTGCTCATGCCCTCACAGTTTGAGAGCGTTGGAAGCGAGACAACGCTCCTACCAACAAGGCGACGATAATGATTACGCCTTTCATAAGTTCTTGGTAGAACGAGGTAATGTTAGCAAAGTAAATGATATTTGTTAACAAGCCGAGAATCATGCCTCCGATAAACGCGCCGACATAGTTACCTTTACCGCCCGAAAATGATATGCCGCCGATAACAGCGGCTGCTACCGAGTTGAGCGTGAACCCCTGTCCGCTGCGCGCGTCGCCTGTGGCAGTCTGCCCGAGAACACACAGGGCGGCCAAGGATGTAAAGACGCCGCTGACAAAAAATGCAAAGATTTTGGTCCTAGGCACATTGACGCC